>CAYMTH010000891.1:0-2342 GCA_964393235.1 uncultured Solibacteraceae bacterium
CCGCTCCCAGATCCCTCTGCTCAGCGAGTACTCCGACATCCTCCAGGTCGGCGCGCGCAACATGCAGGACTTCAACCTGCTGCGCGACCTCGGTCTCTCCCGCAAACCCGTTCTCCTCAAGCGCGGCCCCGCCGCGACGATCGAGGAGCTTCTCCTGTCGGCCGAGTACATCATGTCCGGCGGCAACTACGACGTTATCCTCTGCGAACGCGGTATCCGGACGTTTGAAACCGCCACCCGCAACACCATGGACATCTCGGCCATCCCGGTGCTCAAGTCCCTCACGCACCTGCCCGTCATCGGCGACCCGTCCCACGGTGTCGGCAAACGGCCCTTCGTCCCCGCCATGGCCCGCGCGGCCGTCGCCGCCGGCGCGGATGGCTTGATCATCGAGGTCCACCACGACCCCGACCACGCCCTCTCCGACGGCGCCCAGTCGCTCTACCCCGAACAGTTCGCCGAACTGATGAACCAGCTCCGCGTCATCGCCACCGCCGTCGGCAGGTCTATCGCGGGATGAAAACGGTCGCCATCGCCGGCGTTGGTCTGATCGGCGGCAGCTTCGCCCTCGCCCTCCGCCAGGCCGGCTTCACCGGAACCATCGCCGGCGTCTCCAGCCCCCGCACGATCGCCGAAGCCCTCGAGCATCGCATCATCGACCGCGAGATGACCCTCGCCGAGGCCGCCCGCGAGGCTGATCTCCTCCTCCTCGCCCAGCCCATCGGTCGCATCATCACGCTCATCGAGGAACTCGCCCCGCACCTCGGCCCGGACACGCTCGTGACCGACGCCGGTTCGACGAAACGCCTCATCTGCGAAGCCGCCGCGAAGCATCTGCCAGCGGGCCAGTTCCTCGGCGGCCACCCCATGGCGGGCAAGGAAACTCGTGGCGCCTCGAGTGCGGACCCCGGCCTCTTCCGCGGCCGCACCTGGGTGCTCACCCGCGAAACCGGCCACCCCTTCGAATCCTGGCTCCGCAAAATCGGCGCCAATCTGCTCTTCCTCGATCCCGCCGAGCACGACCGCACGGTAGCCTTCACCTCCCACCTGCCGCAGTTGCTAGCCACCGCCCTCGCCGGCACGGTCCAATCCGGCCTCACCCGCGACGAGCAGCTCAAGGCTGGCGGCCCCGGCCTCATCGACATGACGCGCCTGGCCCTCAGCCCCTACGACATGTGGAACGACATCCTGACGACGAACGCCGCCGACGTCGACGCCGCCCTGGCGTCCCTGATCGAACGTCTCGAATCGATGCGTCCCCGTCTGACCGACGGCGGCCTCCGCGAGGACTTCGAACGGGGTGCCCAGCTCCGCCGCCGGCTGGTCAACCCCGTTCAACTCAAGTAGCGCTCAGTCCGCCGCCGGCTTGGGCGGAGGTTTGACAAGCAGCGCCGACGGCGCCACATCCACGGGCGCCGCCACCTGGAAGAAGTTGATCATCATCTCTTCCCAGCTCTGGTCGCCCCACTTCACTTCCTGCTTCGGGTCCGGGTTGAACCGGTTGTTCGCCGTGTTGTCATAGGTGTTCACGCCTTCGATCCGCGTTCCCTTCGGCATCACTTTCCCGTCCGGCAGCCGGTAGGCCAGCTGCCAGTTGAAGTCGTACTTCACTTCCAGCAGCTTCTCTTCCTCGCCCGTCGGATAGACTGCCCGCATCTTCGCCGTCTTCCCGCGAACATGCATGTGCGGCATCAGGTCCAGCAGTTCCACATCCGAATTCAGCGTTACCGACGCCGCCACCGGGAAGTCGTTCGAACCCGCCGGAATCGTGAAGCTCCGGTTCTGCACCGCCAGCATGTGAACCCGCTGCTTCACCGGTTCCTTCGCGAATACCAGCCCGACTTTCGACTGGTCCACCGCTGCCTTCCCCGTCGCCGTATAGTGCATCTGGAAGACAATGTCACTCCCGGCCTTCAGCAGCATCGCCTGCCCCGGCTTCAGCCGCATCGGTAAGGTCCCGGGCGCATAACCCGCCATAAACCCGTCCGCCTGCCCGGCCCCGCCTTTCCTCTGCGGGACGAATCCCTTCCGTTCCGGATAGCCCGCCATCCACTTCGACCCCGGCTCCCGCACGAACGCGATGATGTGGTGGACCACTTCCCGATTCCCCGGCCGTGCCTCCGACATCGCCACCCACCGGTCTTCCTTCAAGCCCGTCGGCACGATGTAGTAGGTGTACTCCACGGTCCCCGACGCGGGCACCGTATACGGCTCCGGCATCTCGATGACCATGTCCGGCTCCGGAATCCGCCAGCCGTCTGTAAACGTCGGATTCGGCTTCGCGTCCCGCGGATCGCCCTCCGGCGCCCCTTGCTCCGCCCACTTCGCGATGGTCGCGATCT
>CAYMTH010000892.1:0-2334 GCA_964393235.1 uncultured Solibacteraceae bacterium
CAAAACGCCGTCGAGCCCGCGCAGCGCGTCGGCCAGCGTCCCGGACCCTTGCGCGTTCAGAATCTTCACCGCCAATATCGAAGCCGTCCAATTGACGCCCGCCGCGCCCGCGCCATTGTCGCCGGCAGCGCCGACGATCCCGGCCACGTGGGTTCCGTGCCCGTGGTCGTCCATCGGCGTGCACGTCGACGCGATCGCGTTGATCCCGCGCGCGCCGGCCGGGCACGTCACCGTTCCCGCCGCTCCGGTAAAGGTGAAGCTTCGCGGCGCGGTCCACAGGTTCGCCGTCAGGTCCGGGTGCGCGTAGTCAATGCCCGTATCGAGCACCGCCACGATCTGCCGCCGCGAACCGGTCGTGTAGTCCCACGCGGCCGCCGCCGCGACGTCGGCCCCCGTCACGCTCCCGTTTTTCAATCCCCATTGCTGGGCAAACAGCGGGTCACCCGGCGTCTTGTCCACCTGTATCAGGTAGTTCGGTTCGATCAACTCAACTTCCGGATGCTCGCTCAGTCCGGCCAGTACATCCGCGCCCCCGGCCTCGGTCTCGACAAGGTGAAACTCGCCTTCGCCGATCCGCGCCAGCGCTCGAACCCGCGTGCCCGCCCACGCCGCCACGTCGTCCGCCTCCGGCAGCCGGTCCCGGAACTTCACGATGAACTGCGCCTCCTGGTGGGGGCGGCGCAGCAGACGGCCCGCCCGGGCCCGGTCGATTCGTTGTCCAAAGGCGCTCGCCGTCGTAACGGCAAGCAGCAGGGCGCACGCGCCCGCTGCCACAAGCAGTCGTCGCATAGAAGTTCCTTTCAGGAAGCTGGGATATCTTCCTTATCGGGATTCGACTTGAACGCGAGCGCGAAAAGTTTACCTATACCCTGGGCCTTAGCCCAGTTTCCACGGCTTGCGGTACTGCCGCGTCACCAGCTTTTGCGCCGCCTTGTCGCCGACGATCTTCTCCGCCGTGTCGTCCCACTGGATCCGCCGGCCCGTCCGCAGCGCGATATTGCCGAGGTGCCCGCCCTTCGTCAACCGGTGGCCGTACTCGACGTCGCACGTCGCCAGCTTCCGGCTCTTGATCGAGTCCAGGAACTCGCGAATATGCCCCGGGCTGTCGGGAATCGAAGGCTCCGGCCGCTTGAAGTCGGTCGTCTCCTTCCCCTTCCGGATCACCTTGTGCTCGTTGTAGTTCGTGACGATTGTGCCGTCGGTGCCCTGGAACGCGGCGCCGATCCCCCAGTTCTCGAATCCCGGCGGCCCTTGCGGGTTCAACGACCAGACGAGGTTCATCCCCGGATACTCATACTGCACTTCCATGAAGTTCGGCGTTTCGGCGTTATCGTCGGCCAACTCCCGCCGCCCCGAGGCCGAAACATACTTCGGCGCCCGCAGGTCCAGCGCCCAGTAGACGACGTCCGTGATGTGGCACCAGAAATCGATGAACATCCCGCCCGAATAATCCCAGAAATAACGGAAGTTGAAGTGCGAGCGGTTCGGATTGTACGCCCGCCGCGGCGCCGGGCCCAGCCAGAACTCGTAGTCGAACTCCTTCGGCGGCGCGCCGTCCGGCGGCGTCCCCAGCCCCTTGTTCTCCGACGTTTTCCACACCGCCACGCGCTGAATCTTGCCCACCGCGCCCGACTGCACCAGTTCCACCACGCGCCGGTAGTTCGGCAGGTCGTTGTGGATGTGGTTGCCCATCTGCGTCACGCGCTTGTTCGCCCGCGCCGCCTTCACCATCGCCCGACCTTCGCCGATCGAGTAGCTCAGCGGCTTCTCCACGAACACGTCCTTGCCCGCCTTCGCCGCATCGATCAGCGGCAGCGCGTGCCAGTGGTCCGGCGTCGCGATGCACACCGCGTCGATCTCCTTCGACTCGAGCAGCTTCCGGTAGTCCTTGAACGTCGCCGGCGTCATATTCCGCGCCGCCTGCACGCGCTCGACAGCCTTGTCCACGCGCGTCGAATCGAGGTCGCACACCGCCACCGGATTCATATCCGCGTGGCGCAGGAAGCCGTTCAGCCGGCTCGTCCCCATCCCGCCGACGCCGATAAAGCCGACGTTGATGCGGTCGTTCGGGGCGGCCAGTCCGGACTTCAAAAACGCGGGGGCGGTGCCCGCCAGGGCGATCAGTTCTCTGCGTGTCATCGCCCTACAATTCTACAGTTGCAGGTGGAAAAACAGATAATCCGTGCCCGGCGGAACGTGCCCCAACTGCCGCATCATCGCCATCACCTGTCCGCGGTGCAGCGTGGCGTGGTTCACGATGTGCAGCAACACCTTCCAGTGCGTCACCTTCTGCTGGTCCCCGTTCAGCCGCCGGAAATGCAGATCCTGCTCGAA
>CAYMTH010000893.1:0-2323 GCA_964393235.1 uncultured Solibacteraceae bacterium
CGGCCTTCGCAGATCACCTCCTGCCCGTGCTCGGTATTGACCTTGAGGCCGATGGTGTTGCCCATGGTACCGGTGGGGACGAAGAGGGCGGCCTCCTTGCCGAGGATCTCGGCGGCGCGGGCCTCCAGGCGGTTGACGGTGGGGTCCTCCCCGTAGACGTCATCGCCGACTTCGGCTTCGGCCATGGCGCGGCGCATGGCCGCGGTCGGGCGGGTAACGGTATCGCTGCGGAGGTCAATCCAGTTCATGCGGCAAGAAACTCCTGAAAAACTTCGTTAGAGAGCAGGATACCGCGGGGTGTCAAGCGGATCCGGGGGCCGGCCTGTTCGAGGAGGCCGGCGGCGAGGAAGCGCTCGATCGGTTCGCGGTGCGCGGCCCACTCTTCCGGGGACGGCGCGACGCCTTCGGCGAGGCGGAGGCCGACGAAGAAGCGCTCTTCGGCGGGGTTGGGTTCGGATTCCGAGGCGCGGGGCGAGGCGGCTTCGGTGTAGTCCTTGGGGGACTCGACGTTCTGCCAGCGCCGGCCGGCGGCGAAGGAATGGGCGTCGGCGCCGAAGCCGAGGTAGGGTTCGAGGCGCCAGTACTTCAGGTTGTGCCGGGACTCGCGGCCGGGGCGGGCGAAGTTCGAGATCTCGTAGCGCGGGATGCCGGCGGCGGCGAGGCGGGCGGCGGCGCGCTCGTACATGGCGGCGATGGCTTCGTCGTCGGGGATGTCCCGGGCGCCGTAGCGGGGGCCGTTGTTGAGGATCTCGAGGCCGAGGCGGCTGTCCTCGTCGACCTCGAGCATGTAGACCGACACATGCGGCGGGTCGAGGGCGAGGGCCTGGTCGAGGGAACTCTCCCGGCGCGCGGGGGTCTGGCCGGCGAGGCCGGCGATCAGGTCGATGTTGAAGTCGTCGATGCCGGCGGCGCGGAGGTTGGCGACGTCGCGGCGGACGATGTCGGCGGTGTGCTTGCGGCCGGTGCGGCGGAGCTCGGCGTCGTTGAACGACTGGACGCCGAGGCTGACGCGGTTGATGCCGAGGTCGCGCCAGGCGGCGATGCGGGCTTCGTCGAACGTCCCGGGGGCGGCTTCCATGGTCGCTTCGGACCAGTTGCGCCCGGGGATGCGGCCGAGGATGCCGGCGAGCACGGCGGGCTCCATTTGACTGGGTGTGCCGCCGCCGAGGTAGACGGTTTCGGGCGTCCAGGGCCAGGGGGTCGCGTCGATCTCGGCTTCGAGGCGCCGGGTGTAGGCGGCTTCGAGCTCGCGGGGGAAGACCCCGGAGGCGAAGTTGCAGTAGGTACACTTCTGGGCGCAGAAGGGCCAGGAGATGTAGACGCCGGGCATGCCGGGCCGCTAGAGCGACACCTCTTCGCCGAGGCGCTTGGAGATGTGCCCGGCCATGAGGGCGTTGAGGGTCTCGCCGGTGTCGGGGAGGACGAAGGCGTTGGCGGCGGGGCTCCAGTCGAGCTTGAAGCTCTTGGAGTGGGCCGAGACCCAGATCTGGCGGACGGGAGCGTTCGGGCTGACGACGAACTTGGCGGGCGGGTCGTCGAACTCGACGGTGAGGGCGCCGTTGTTCATATCGGCTTCGAAGTCGTGGGAGTCGCTGGCGCGGGTGAGCGCTTTGAACAGGGACTCGAGGGCCGCGTCGGCGGCGTGGCGGAAGGTTGCCTCGTCGATCATCTTCTCCTTAGATGTTAGCCTGTACTAGACGGACCCGGATGGAAAGACACTGTATACGCCACACCGAACTGCCGGGCGCATCGCGCCTGTTCAGCGACCTGCTGTACCAGTTTGACCGAGTGGAACGGTTCTACGCCCATGCGCCGTATGATCCGGACAGCTACGAGAGGGCGGCGCGGCAGGTGATGTACCCGGCCGACCGTCGCGAGGCGGTGGTGGCGGCGCTGCGGGAGCAGAACCCGGGCAATCCGTCGGTGGACAAGCTGGCCGGGCCGAAGGTGGTCGCCGTGGTGACCGGGCAGCAGGTGGGCCTGTTCGGCGGCCCGCTGTATGCGATTTTCAAAGCTCTGGCGGCGGCGAAGCTGGCCAAGCAGCTCTCCGAGCGTGGCATCTGCGCGGTGCCGGTGTTCTGGATGGCGACCGAGGACCACGACCTCGACGAAATCAACAAGGCCTGGGTCTACGACGCCGGGCAGCGGCCGGTGGCGCTGGGCAGCACGTCGGTCAACCCGGGGCACGGGCCGGTGGGGCCGATCGCGCTGCGCGGGATCCCGCTCGACGGGCTGCGGCAGGCGCTGGCCGGGCTGCCGTTCGCCGATGAGGCGCTGGCGCTGGCCGAGGGCGCCTACCGGGACGGGGAGACCTTCGGGTCGG
>CAYMTH010000894.1:0-2301 GCA_964393235.1 uncultured Solibacteraceae bacterium
GCAGCACGGACCCCTCGGAGCTCGTGGCCGTCCTCTTGAGGCCGAACGGGATCCAGCCCCCTCGAGATCCGTACCCGACCCGGAGCTTGTCCCCGTAGAAGCCCACGGCGGCGATCAGGTCCGCGCCAGCGGCGTCCCCCGCCAGAACGAGCGTTTCCTTGAAGTCCGCTCCATCGCCGGCCAGACCCCCCGTCACCGAGACCCCCGCGCCCACCGTCCGCTTCCCGAACAGTTTCGCCCGCCCGTTGTCCTGCAGCAGCGCCGCCAGGTGCTCGGCCGCCGAAGTGGAAAACTCGTCGATCAGCACCAGCACCGGCTTCGCGTACGCCCGCGGCGTATTGTCCGCGCCCAGCGCCGCCGGCCGCTCCATCGTCGGCGCGCAGTACGGCATCGGCTCCGTCCGCGTCCGTCCCTCGCGGAAGGCTTTCTCGTAGGCGTTCAACTGCAGTTCCAGCATCGGCAGGCTCGACTCGTCGCCGATCTGCCGCACGAAATCGATGAACGACTGCAGCGACAAGATATCGCGCCACGTCACCATCTGCTCGGCGCCCTGCACCTTCCACGCCTCCGTCATCAGCTCCGCCGCGATGTCTTCGATCATGCACACCGACCCGCCCGGGTTCCGCGTCACGTCGATCACCAGCACGTCGGTCGTGTCCTTGAAAGACGTGAGCGCCGTTTGAATCTGCCGCGTCGCCGTCCCGCCCGCGAACCGCGCCAGCCGCAGATACCCGACACGCTTTCCCTCAAACGGAATCACCCCGCCGTACACCGTGTCGAGCCGGCTCAGCCCCACCGTCGCCTGAAACCCTTCCGGCATCCGGTAAATCGGGTCCTTCGCGCCGAACCCGCGCACCAGCGAACGGCCCCGCGTCTCCACCAGCAGATTCGTCCGCCGCTCCTGATACTGCAGGTACGCCTCCGGATCGTTGTCGTCGAGTCCCCGGTTCACGCTCGCCGCCATCGTCACCGGCCGCGGCGCCGCGATCTGCTCCACCGCCCGCCCCCGCTTCCGCCACGGCATCTTCGCCGTCTTCACCTCGCCCGCCCCGTTCTTCCACGTCACCTCGGCCGTATCGCCGATCTTGTGCGCATACGGATTGGTCGTCTGCGACCGGTTCACGATCAGCCCCACCGCGTCCCGCTTGTTCGTAATCGCGTTGCCGCCGAACGCATACCGCTTCAGCGCCTTCGCCCACTCCTCCACGTTCTTCCCGTCCACCGAAATCAGTTCGTCGCCGACCTTGGCGTCAAACTCCGGCGGCGGCAGAAACGTCCCGTCGATCGAGTCAATCAGCGCCTTGCCCTCGTATAAGTCCACCGTGAACCCCAGCGTCGCCGAAAAACTCGACGGCAGCTGATAGTAATCGTGCGCGTCCATCAACGAGGAAACATACTCCACGCATAAGTCGTAATATTCCAGATCGTCCTTCGTCGCCGCGGCCCGCTCCAGCCACGGGCCCAACTGCAGAATGTCCGTCTTCAGCGCCGTCTTTTTCCACTCGTACGGCGCATACTGCTTCGCAAAACGGTCGGCCAACTCCCGGAAATCGGACTTCTTCTGGTCCGCGCTCAACTGGCCGTAGCACGCCGCCGCCAAGCCCATCCACAACATCACCGGGAATCCAATTCGATATAAACGCATCCCGCGATTATCGCGCGAATCGTCCCCCTTGGTTTTCCCCTCCGGAAGGTATACCTTTGAAGCGGGACAATAACCCCGGAGGCCACAAATGATCACACCCAAAACAATCCTGCTTCCTGTGGACTTTTCCGCCCGCGCGGCCGGAGCCGCCGCGCATGCCCGTATCCTCGCCAGGCAGTATGGCGCCACCGTCGTCGCCCTGCACGTCATGCGGCCCTTTCAACTCGCCGCCGAAGGCGTTGATGTGCCCTCCGCCGCGGTTATGGACTGGTACACCCAGCAAAAACCCCTCCTTGAGGCCCAACTCGAGCAGTTCGCCGACATCTACCTCAAGGACTGCACCGTCCGCACCCTCTTCCGCGAGGGCGAACCGGCCGCCGAGATCATCCGCGCCGCCGAGGACGAACACGCCGACCTCATCATGATCTCCACCCACGGCTACGGCCCCTTCCGCCGCTTCCTGCTCGGCTCGGTCGCCGCCCGTGTGCTCAATGACGCCCGCATCCCCGTCCTCACCGCCGCCCACCTCGAAGTGCCCGCCGACGAAGCCGAGCACATCAAGTCGGTCGTCGTCGCCGTTGACATCGATGCCCGCGCCACCAAGCTCATCGAAGCCGGCGACAACATCGCCAAGGCCTTCGGCGCCGAGCTCCATG
>CAYMTH010000895.1:0-2301 GCA_964393235.1 uncultured Solibacteraceae bacterium
CGCAGCGTGGCGCGAACGGGCACCCGCTGACGCCGGCGGCCGAGGCGATGTTGCAGTCGCCCGCGTTTCTGTTCCATACGGGTACGGGCGGGTACGCGACGGCGGCGCGGCTCTCCTATCTGCTTTGGGACACGGCGCCGGACGCCGCGCTGCGGGAGGCGGCGGCGCGGGGCGAACTCGGCAGTGCGGAACAGATCGAACGGCAGGCGCGGCGGCTCCTCGACGACCCGCGCGCGCGGACGGCGATGCAGCAGTTTCTCAGCGAGTGGCTAAGGTTCGACCGCTTGAAGGGCGCGCTGCGGGAGCGGAAGCTGTTTCCGGAGTTCGGGCCGGAACTCATACAGTCGATGCTCGAAGAGACGTCGCGCCTGTTTGCGCACCTGGTGTGGGAGGACAAGTCCTTCCTCGAGTTCTTCACCGCCGAGTACAGTTTTCTGAACACCCCGCTGGCGCAACTCTATGGCGTGCCGGCGCCGGAGCGGGAGTTCGAGTTGACTCGTTTTCCGGCCGGCGGCAAGCGGGCCGGGATTCTGGGGCACGCCACCTTTCTGACGCTGACCTCAAAGCCGGCCGAGACCGCGCCGACCGAACGGGGGCTGTTCATCCGCGAACATTTTCTATGCCAGATGGTGCCGCCCCCGCCGCCGGGCGTGAGCACGACGCTGCCGCTGATCTCGGAAGACAAGCCGTTGAGCAACCAGCAGCGGCTGGCGATGCACCTGTCGAGCCCGACGTGCGCGTCGTGCCACCGGTTGGTGGACCCGATCGGCTTCGGGTTCGAGCAGTTCGACGCCATCGGGCGGTACCGCGAAAAGCAGGTGGCGATCACCTATCCGGCGGTCGACAAGACCGAGCGCAACGTGCGGCGCGACGGCGTGCCGGTGGAGATCCCGGTGGACACGAAGGCCACGATGCTGGGCATTCCGAACTCCGATTTTTCGAGTCCCGCCGAGGCCGGGCGCGTGCTGGCCGCGACTCCCGCCTGCCAGCGCTGTATCGTGAAGCAGTTTTTCCGCTATGCTCTCGGAAGGGCCGAAACCGAGGCCGACCGTCCCTACCTCGATGCGGCTTTCGAGCGTTTTGCCAAGTCCGGGTTCCGTTTCCGGGAACTCGTGCTGGCTATCGTCACTTCGCGTCCGTTTCTGGAGGAGTCCCAGCATGCCCATTGACACCCGTCTGGCGCGGCGTACGTTTCTGCGCGGCATCGGCGCCGCCGGTTCGCTGATCCGGATCGGCCTGCCGCCGCTCGAGGCGATGTTCAACGCGAACGGCACGGCCTACGCCGCGGGCGCGCAGCGGGCGATTCCGAAGCGGTTCGTTTTCTGGTTCAACGGCAACGGCATTCCGGAGAAGTACTGGGTGCCGCGGGAGACGGGCGCCGATTTTTCGCTGCCCTCTTGCCTGCAGCCGCTGGCGCCGTTCCGGGGAGATATTCACATCGTCACCGGGCTCGACAGCGCGGCGGCGCGGCTGCCGGGGCCGGGCAACAGCCACTATCCGTCGATGAGCGCGGTGGTTTCGTGCCGGACGTACACGGGCCGGGGCGCAGGCGGGGTGTCGATCGACCAGGCGATCGCGCAAAGGATCGGCGGCGAGACGCGGTTCCGGTCGCTGCAGATCGGGGTCTGCCAGGAATCGTTCGGCGAAAGCATTCAGCGGAACCTGAGTTGGGCGGACCGCGACCGGCCGCTGCCGCCGGAGATGATCCCACACCGGCTGTTCGACCGGCTGTTCGGCGTGAAGGAAGCGGCGTGGGTGAACCGGCAGAAGAGCATCCGCGACGCGGTGAAGGGTCAGACGGCCGCGCTCGAAGGGCGGCTGGGCGGGAACGACAAGCGCAAGCTCGACGAGTATCTGCAGTCGGTGCGGGAGTTGGAAACGTCGATCGCGACGCTGCCGCCCGAATACCAGACGCAGGTGGAACGGCCGGCCGAGGCGATCGACCTGCGCGACTATCCGCGCATCGCCAAGCTGCAGAGCGACCTGCTGGTGCACGCGCTGGCCTCGCAGCAGACGCACGTGGCGTCCTATATGTTGACGAAGTGCCAGGGGCTGACGCGGTTTCCGTGGCTCGGGCACACGGCGCAGCGGCACCACGAATACACGCACGGCGACGTGGAAACGCCGCGCGGGATGCGGATTCTGCGCGACATCTGCCGCTGGCACGTCGAGGAGTTCGCCTACCTGGTGGGCCGGCTGAAGGCGACACCGGAAGGGTCCGGGAACCTGCTGGACAACACCGCGCTGGTCATGGCGCACGAGCACGCCGAAGCCAACGCGCACAAGAACAACAACCTGGCG
>CAYMTH010000896.1:0-2300 GCA_964393235.1 uncultured Solibacteraceae bacterium
CAATGCCCCCCGGGATGGGGGGGAGGGAAGTATCTGCAATCCTTCTCGGGGACCGCCGTGGCCCAAGCGCGGGGAAATCGGCATATTCCATCCTGAGCCGCTATGCGACTTGGCACGGGGTCTAGTTGGACTCTGCCGCTAATGAGCTTTCGTGAGCGGGCTTAATCTTGACGTGCTCGAAAATGCCGAGTATTGTGAACGGCGTGGAAGGTAGTGAACAGAGCACAACAGCTACGATTCTCACCGTTTCCCTAATCGTCCTGACTGTTCACGCCATCCCGATTGTGGAGCGCCGCTAGTTTAGCCGACCGTCGGCGCCCCGATTCCCAAATAGAAAGGAAACTCCATGGGACGTTTCGAGTCTACCACTTCCCAATCCTTAGTCAATGATGTCGATGCGGCCGATTATCTCGGCCTGTCGGTCCATACCCTCCGGCGGTGGCGCATGTTTCGCAATGGACCGGCTTTCGTGAAAGTTGGAGGAAAGGCGGTCCGCTACCGCATTGCCGACCTAGAGGCATTCATCGGCCGGCCGGCCCCCGAAGGGAAGGGGGCTTAACCTATGACGACCAAATGGACCAAAGGGCGTAGTGTGTCTACGCGCGGCGCTAACACGCTGACGGCGGCGGAGGTGGCGCAGTACTACGAAATCCGGGTGCCAAAGCTGAAGCAGACGACGGCGGCGGAGTGGTGCGGCCCCTGCCCGATTCACAACGGTACGAATAACAAGTTCTACGTAGAATCGCGGACGGGCCTCTGGCACTGCAAGTCAAAATGCGGGCGTGGTGGCGACGTTTTCGACCTGGAGCGGGAACTGTTCGGGCTCCCTGATTTTCCTGCTGCGAAGCGGGCAGTTCTGGAGTTGGTTGGGCGCGGGCCGGAGATGGAGCAGGGGTCCCCGAAGTGGGAGTTGGTGGCTGAGTACATTTACCGCGACGAAACTGGCCGGCCCCTTTTTCGGGTGTCGCGGAAGCGGCGGCTTGGGGTGACGGGCTGGGAGAAAACTTTCACGCAATCCAAATGGTTACACGAGAAGTGGGTGGCTGGAATCAAAGGTGTCCGGCTGGTACCCTATCGCTTCCCGGAACTGCTGGCCTCTGCGATGGAGGAGCCAGTGTTTATCTGTGAAGGGGAGAAAGATGTGGACCGGCTGGCCGGCGTGGGTCTGACCGCAACGTGCAATCCGATGGGCGCGGGGAAGGCGCGGATGTTTTCCGATTGGCTGGGCTACTTCCGGGGGCGGCATCTCGTGATTCTTCCTGACAATGACGAGCCGGGCCGGAAGCACGCGGCTGAAGTTGCCGGCGTGCTGTTGCCGGTGGCGGCATCGGTGCGGGTGCTGGAACTGCCGGAACTGGCAGAGAAGGGCGACGTGTCGGATTGGCTCTCCAGCGGCGGCACGGTGGAGGACTTGCGGAAGCTGGTGGCGGTGGCTATCGACGCGGATGGGCTGGTTGCGCTTCGGGCGCGGTGGGGGCTGGCGGTGGAGGAGCCGGAAGCGGGTGGTGTGGATGGCGACCGGCGGAAGAGTCCGTTTCGCGTGAAGAACGACGGCGTGTTCTGGCTGAAGCCGGACCTAGAAGGGGGTGTGGAGCCGGTATGGTTGAGTAGCCAACTGGAGATTCTGGCGGATACGGAAGACGGCGGCAATAATTGGGGGCGGATGCTGCGATGGCGCGACCCGGCTGGGCGGGAGCATCTGTGGGCGATGCCATCGGCGGCACTGGCTGGCGATGCGGTGCAGGTCCGGGCGCGGTTGATGGACGGCGGACTGAAGATGGCCCCGAACGGGCGCTTGCGCGAGAAATTTCTAGAGTTCCTGCAATCGCATCCGGCCCCGCGCTGTATTCCTTGCACGGCCCGCACAGGATGGCATGATGCCGGGTTCGTCCTTCCAAACTGGAGCGTGGGCGCGGCCGAGATTATCTTTCAGCATCCATCTGGCGATTCGGCGGCGGCGTGGGGAGTGTCTGGAACGGCGGAAGACTGGCGCGACTCGATTGGGCGCTTGTGTGTCGGCAATTCGCGGTTGTTACTCGCTGCGTCCATTGCATTCGCTGGCCCCCTGTTGCGGCTGGCGAAGTGCGAAGGTGGTGGGTTCCATGTCGTCGGTAGCACCTCGACCGGGAAGACAACGACGCTTTTTGTCGGTGGTTCGGTATGCGGTGGTGGTCCGGCGGGATTCATTCGCCCGTGGCGGGCGACGCTGAACGGGCTGGAGGCGGTGGCGGTTGCCCATAACGACGCGGCATTGTTCCTTGATGAGATCGGCCAACTAGACCCGCGTGAGGCGGCGGACG
>CAYMTH010000897.1:0-2297 GCA_964393235.1 uncultured Solibacteraceae bacterium
GTCCCGCACATCCAGAAACCGCGCCTTCCCGCCCCCCGCCGGCACGCCGGCACCCAGCCGGTCGGTCTTCGCGTAAGGCCGGTCAAACGGCCCATGAATAAAAATGATCTCGTCCGCCACCGGCGAATACGACGCCGCCACTACCTGCGGCCCCGCCTCGTAAACGACGCTCTCCGCCCCGGTCGCCACGTTCACCCGCAGAATCGCCCACCCCGTCCCCCGCGTGTCCACGCACAAAAACCGGTCGTCGGTCGAAAAATTGTCGTTATTGTCGAGCGCGTGGTTGCGCGCCGACGTCGTCAACTGCCGCTCCCCCGCCACCGCCGTCACCGTAAAAACCGCCAGCCAATAGAGCCATCGCATCGCCCAGTATGATAACGTGAAAAGTTGCGCGGCCGGATACCGAATCACCGCCGCGGGAGGAATACATGGAAGCTTTGGGAATGGTTGAAACCAAGGGCCTCATCGGCGCCATCGAGGCCGCCGACGCTATGGTGAAAACCGCCAACGTCACCCTCACGGGCAAGGAATACATCGGCGCCGGCTACGTCACCGTCACCGTCCGCGGCGACGTCGGAGCCGTCAAGGCCGCCACCGACGCCGGTGCCGCCGCCGCCCGCCGCGTCGGCGAACTCGTCGCCGTCCACGTCATCCCCAACCCGCACTCGGAAACGGAAAAAATCCTCCCCGGCGCCAACAAAAAGTAGCCCGCTGAAACGCAGGCCGCTCCATGTTGCAGGATCCCGATCTGATCTCCCTGCAGGAGGTCCGCACGAAAGTCGAAAAGGCCTGGGCCGCCGCCCAGCGCTTTCGCGCGTTCTCGCAGGAACAGGTCGACGCCATCGTCGAACGCATGGCGGAGGCCGCCCGCGGCCACGCCGAACGCCTCGCCCAGATGGCCGTCGAAGAGACCGGCTACGGCAACGTCAAGGATAAAATCGGCAAGAACCTCCTCGCCGCCGAGCGCCTTCCCCTCCAGCTCCGCGGCATGAAAACCATCGGCGTCCTTCGCGAACGCCCTGAGGATAAGGTCACCGAAATCGCCGTCCCCGTCGGCGTCGTCGCCGCCATCCTCCCCACCACCAACCCCACCTCCACGGCCATCTACAAAACCCTCATCTCCCTCAAGGCCGGCAACGCCATCGTTCTCAGTCCCCACCCGCGCGCCAAGGGCTGCACCTGCGCCACCGCTGAGGTCCTCTACCGCGCCGCCGTCATCCTCGCCACCGGCGGCTCCGGTATCGTCAAGGCCGCCTACTCCTCCGGTAAGCCCGCCTACGGCGTCGGCCCCGGCAACGTCCCCGTCCTCATCGACACCACCGCCGACGTCAACACCGCCGTCCGCGGCGTCCTCGGCGGCAAGACGTTCGACAACGGGACCCTCTGTTCTTCCGAACAAACCATCGTCGCCGAAGCCTCCCTCCGCCAGCCCATCCTCTCCGCCCTCGCCGCCAACGGCGCCTTCCTCTGCGACGCAGCCCAATCCGCCGCCCTCGCCCGCGTCCTCTTCTCCCGCGGCACCACCGTCAATCCCGAACTCGTCGGCCACGCCGCCCCTGAAATCGCCGCCAAGGCCGGCTTCGCCGTCCCGTCCGGCACCCGCGTCCTCGCCGCCGAAGTCCAGGGCATCGGCAAGGACTTCCCCCTCTCGGCCGAAAAACTCTCCCCCGTCCTCGCCGTCCACTTCGTCGACAACTTCGAGGCCGCCCTCAACGCCTGCGAAGCCGTCCTCCGCTTCCACGGCCTCGGCCATACCTGCGGCATCTACACCACCGACGAAGCCAAGGCCCGCACGTACGCCGAGCGCATGCCCGCCCACCGCGTCATCGCCAACTCCCCCACCCCGCAAGGCTCCGTCGGCATCACCACCGGCCTCTTCCCCGCCATGACCCTCGGCTGCGGCTCCGTCGCCGGCAACGCCACCGGCGATAACATCACCCCGCTGCACTTACTCAATATCAAGCGCCTCGCCTGGTCCATCCGCCCCTGGTCTAACTCCGAAGATACCCCCGCCATGAGCCAATCCTCCGGCCCCGTCTCCCAGGCCCGCATCTCGGCCGCCGTCGATCGCTATCTCGCCGCCAAAACCGGCCAGCCCGCCCCCGCCGCCAAGCCCTCCTCCGTCGCCGGCATCGTCGACAAGTTCCTCGAAAGCAAAGGCATCGCCCAGACCTGCGACCCCTGGCCGCCCCCCCGCCGCTCCCCCGACCCCGCCGCCGTCCCAGCCCCCCCCGCCCCACCCGTCACCATCGTCGACTTCGTCTGCGAGGACGACGTCCGCCAGGCCATCCGCGCCA
>CAYMTH010000898.1:0-2293 GCA_964393235.1 uncultured Solibacteraceae bacterium
GAGAAGAGGAACTGCGCGTTGTGGTCGAAGGCGCGGGGGAGGGCGGCGTCGAGGGCGGCGAGGTAGTCGTCGTCGGTGGTGTGGTCGTCGAGAGGGACGTCGAGCGAGGACTGCTGTTTGCGGAAGGGGAAGTTGTTGCGACCGTGGAGGGAGAGGGTGAAGACGGCCGGGTCGGCGGCGAAGATCTGGGCGGTGCCGTCGCCCTGGTGAACGTCGAGGTCGATGACGGAGACGCGTTCGATGCCGGCTTCGGCGCGGAGGAAGGCGATGGCGACGGCAATGTCGTTGAAGACGCAGAAGCCGGAGCCTTCGGCGTAGAAGGCGTGGTGGGTGCCGCCGGCGAGGGCGCCGGAGTAGCGATCGGCGAGGGCGACCTGCGTGGCCGCGAGGGTGCCGCCGGCCGATACAAGGGTGCGCTGGACGAGTTGGGGGGACCAGGGGAAGCCGATGCGGCGGATGGCGGCGGGATCGAGCGCACCATTGAGAAAGGCATCGACGTATTGGGGGCAGTGGGCGCGGGCGAGCTGATCGCGGGTGGCGGGGGGCGAGGGGGCAAAATGAAACCGGGAGTCCCGTTGGAGGGACTCCCGGAGGAGGCGGTATTTGCGCGCCGGGAAGCGGTGTTCCGGCGGCAGACCCATGTCGACGTGGTCGGAGTAGAAGAGGCGCACTACTGCGGTTTGGACTCGCCGTCGCGCTTGGTGAGATCGCGAATCATGATGTCCTTGAAGCGCATGTTGCCCTGGCCGCCGGAGTGGAGCTGGAGGGAGATGCCGCCGTCGAAGCTCTTGGGGTTGGGGTCGGTGAAGTCGACCATGACGACGCCGTTGAGGCGCGAGTAGTAGCGGTTGCCTTCGACCTTGAGGAGGTATTCATTCCACTCGTTGTGGCGGACGACGGTTTCGTTTTCGGGCGAGGGCCAGACGATCCAGGCGCGGCCGTCGCCGTAGATGCCGCCGGTGTGCTGGCCGATGCGGCAATCGATTTCAAACTGGAGGCCCTGGGTGATGGTGGGGGTGCCGGGCTTGAACTCGGAGTGGAAGAAGACGCCGGAGTTGCCGTCGCCTTCGCACTTGAACTTGAAGGAGAGGTGGAAGTCCTTGTAGTTTTTGACGGTGCGGAGGTAGCCGTACTCCTTGGAGATGGCCTGGCCGTGGATGGTGCCGTTGTCGACGACCCATTTTTCCTTGCCGATTTCGGTCCAGCCGGTGAGGTCCTTGCCGTTGAAAAGCGAGACCCAATCTTCGCCAGGGAGGACGGGGCGCTTGGGGCGCTGGGCGAACGCGAGGGACGCGCTGAGCGCGAGGAGGAGAGCGAAAAGACGAAGCCGCATGGAGGCTAGTTTATCGCGAGATCAGGCGCGAAGTTCGGACTGGATGGCGCGGGCGATCTGTTCGGCGTGGTGAGAGACGCGGTCGAGGGTGGGGCCTTCGACCATGACGCGGGCGAGGGGTTCGGTGCCGGAGAAGCGGACGACGACGCGGCCTTCGTCGCCGAACTCAGCGTGGCAGCGGGCGATGGCCTGCTGAACGGTGGCGAGATCCTCGAGGGGGCGTTTGCGTTCGAAGCGGACGTTCACGAGGGTGTGGGGGAGGACGTGGAAGGGGGCGGCGAGATCGTCGAGGGAGGCGTTTTCGCGGACGGCGACGTCGAGGACGCGGAGGAGGGTGAGGAGGCCGTCGCCGGTGGTCGAGTGTTCGTGAAAGATGACGTGGCCGGACTGTTCGCCGCCGATGGCGGCGCCGCGGCGGATCATCTCCTCGAGCACGTACTTGTCGCCGACGGCGGTGCGGACGAGTTCGATGCCGTGGCGGCGGAGGGCGAGCTCGAGGCCGAGGTTGGACATGACGGTGGCGACGACGGAGCGGCCGGGGAGGGCGTCGCGGCGGGCGGCGTCGGCGGCGCAGATGTAGAGCATGTGGTCGCCGTCAATGCGGCGGCCGGAGGGGGCGGCGAGGATGGCGCGGTCGGCATCGCCATCGAAGGCGACGGCGAAGTGGGCGTGGTGGGCGACGACGGCGTCCTGGATCTGTTCGGTGTGGAGGGCGCCGCAGAGGTGGTTGATGTTGCGGCCGTCGGGCGAGCAGTGGATTTCGACGACGTGCGCGCCGAGGGAGCGGAGGAGATCGGGGGCGAGGCGGGAGGCGGCGCCGTTGCCGCCGTCGACGACGATTTTGCGGCCGGCGAGGGAATGGGGAAAAGTGGCGAGAAGGGCGTCGAGATAGGACTTGGCGGCGGGGGTGACGGGGAGGTCGGGGAGGGCGGGGGGATCGGCGGCGAGGGCGAGGATGCG
>CAYMTH010000899.1:0-2291 GCA_964393235.1 uncultured Solibacteraceae bacterium
TGGGAATTACGGTTTCGGCGCCGCGGCCGGCGATTTCGGCCAATGGGGTTGTGAACGGGGCGTCGTTTGCGGGCGGGGCGATTACGCCGGGGCAGATCATCACGATTTTCGGGGCGCGGATGGGGCCGGCGACGATTGCGCCGTTCCTGCTGGACAGCAATGGCCGGGTGCCGGGGGCGCTGGCGGGAACGCGGGTGCTGATCGGCGGCCAGCCGGCGCCGCTGCTGTATGTGAGCGCGGGGCAGATCGGGGCGATCGTGCCGTACTCGATGGCGGGGCGGACGTCGGTGGATGTTGTCGTCGATGCCAATGGCGTGCGTTCGGAGCCGGTGATGGTGCCGCTGGCGGGCGCGGCGCCGGGGCTGTTTACGGTGGACGCGACCGGGAAGGGCCAGGCGGCGGCGTTGAACGGCGACGGGAGTCTGAACGGCGCGACGCGGCCGGCGGCGGCGGGCGGGGTGCTGGTGCTTTACGGGACCGGAGAAGGCCAGACTTTGCCGGCGGGCGTGGACGGGAGCGTGGTGGGCACGGCGGATACGCCGCGGCCGGTGTTGCCGGTGAAGGTCACGATCGGCGGGAAGGAGGCCACGGTGTTGTATGCGGGGGGCGCGCCGGGGCTGGTGAGCGGGCTGGTGCAGGTGAATGTCCGGGTGCCGGGGGACGTGGCGGCGGGGGATGCGGTGCCGGTGGTGCTGCAGGTTGGGGAGCGGGCGAGCGCGGCGGGGGTGACGGTATCTATAAGGTAAGTTTGTGGGCCGAGTAAAATCTGTGTTATAGTGAAGTCCTACCCGAAAGTGGTGTGTCCACTTGTGCGTGGGGCGCGGTCGAGTTGACATGCGCCGGCGCGTAAGGATACACTGGGTAGGTTTGCTGTAGTGCAGAGAGTTGTTCCTTCTGCTTCCGACTACCGCCGCACGGTAACCCGATGGTGCAATGCCAGAGGAGTTGCGGCCCGGTTGGAGGTCGGTCCCGCTGCCCGCAAGGACACAAGCGCCTGATGGGGTAAGGACTGTTTCCGAAGATCTACTTCCTAGCACAATTCCAAAGTGCAAGATGAGCCGATGGGATGGAATGCGTCCCTGGAGCGAATCTCCCGATCCTGTGGCCGTGACGTGAAGGCGCCCGCCTGATAGTTACGTGAGCCGAGAGGGTCATTTCGAACCGAAACCCAAATTTTTGTTGTTAATGCAAGGAGAAGGTATCAGTGCCTACCTTTAACCAGCTCGTGCGCCTGGGCCGTAAACCCACGCGCTACAAGACGGCGAGCCCCGCGCTGCAGGCGTGTCCGCAGAAGCGCGGCGTTTGCACGCGTGTTTACACCACGACTCCGAAGAAGCCGAACTCGGCATTGCGGAAGGTGGCGCGTGTCCGTCTGACCAACGGGATTGAAGTGACCACGTACATTCCGGGCGAAGGCCACAACCTGCAGGAGCACTCGATCGTGCTGATCCGCGGCGGCCGTGTGAAGGACTTGCCGGGTGTGCGTTACCACGTTGTGCGCGGGACGCTGGACGCCGGCGGCGTGGCGAACCGGAAGCAGAGCCGTTCGAAGTACGGCGCGAAGCGCCCGAAGCAGAAATCGTAAGGGATTTGAGATATGCCGCGTAGAAGAAGAGCTGAAGTTCGCGAAGTGGCCCCGGATCCGATTTTCGGATCGACGCTGGTTGAGAAGTTCGTCAACTCGCTGATGTGGCAAGGCCGGAAGGCTGTGGCGCAGCGTGTGTTTTACGCCGCCATGGAGAAGGTCGGCGAGAAGAGCAACGGCGAAGAGTCGCTGAAGGTCTTCAAGAAGGCTGTGGAAAACTGCAAGCCGATGCTGGAAGTGAAGACGCGCCGCGTGGGTGGCGCGAACTACCAGGTTCCGGTGGAAGTGCCGCAGAACCGGCGTACGTCGCTGGCGTTCCGGTGGATCATCAACAACGCGCGGTCGCGCCCGGAGAAGGGCATGCCGGAGAAGCTGGCGAACGAGCTGCTGGACGCGGCGAACCTCCGCGGCGGCGCCATTAAGAAGAAAGACGACGTCCACCGTATGGCCGAAGCCAACAAGGCTTTCGCGCACTACCGGTGGTAGGGAGACACGACTCAGTTTTTTATGCCTCGCACCGTACCTCTTGAGCGCATGCGCAATATCGGCATCATGGCCCACATCGATGCCGGTAAGACCACTACAACCGAACGCATCCTTTACTACACGGGCCGTACGTACAAGATTGGCGAAGTCCATGAAGGTACGGCGACGATGGACTGGATGGAGCAGGAGCAGGAGCGCGGCATCACGATCACGTCGGCCG
>CAYMTH010000900.1:0-2288 GCA_964393235.1 uncultured Solibacteraceae bacterium
CCGTCACGCCCGAAGGCAAGGACCGCTCGCGCCTCAACTCCCTCAAGGACGGCAAGTACGCCCAGGCCCTCGCCCACCTCGTCCCCACTGACGAAGCCGTGTCCGCCCTCGAGGACCGCCGCGAATACGCCATCCTCCTCAACGACCTCATCGCCGAATACCGCCCCGTCAACAACCTCGCCTTCCGCGTCGTCGTCGACATCGCCACCCACACCTGGCACATCCGCCGCTACCGCCACATCATCACCGCCCACTGGAACCTCACCGCCTTCCAGGAAGCCGCCAAGGTCAACGACCTCCCCGACGAACTCTTCCAGTTGACCCTCCTCACCAGCACCGCCGCTGCCCTCCACTCCGGCAACAAAATGGTGTCGCTCTACAACCGTGAAATCGCGCGCCTGGAAACCGCCATCGCCCGCCTCGAGCGCCGCCTGAAACTGATCCACTCGACCTTTGCCACCCCGTCCGCCCCGGCGCCCGAGGAACGAACCCAGCCCGAAACCGAGCCGGCCGTTGAAAACACGGAACTTACCCCCGAAGAGCCCGAAATCGAGCCCTCCGAAGACGACCCGGTCATCCTCGTCGCCCCGGACATCGAGACGATCGACGCCGCCCGCCGCAGCCACCCCGGCCGCCCCATCGTCATCCTGCCACCCGGTACCAGTTTCCCCGATGCCGCCTGACCCCCCAGAAATCCCCTAGGAGCCTGGCTCCTCGGACTTTTCCGATAACCACCAAAAACGAACCCACCGCGCGCCCCGGTCTTGCGGCCCCAACCGCATCGCCGCCCGGCCCGCCCCGATCCTTGAAAACCGAATATCCGCGCCTCTGGGGGGAGTGGGCCACGCGCCCTCAAAAATGGCATACCCTAGCCCCATGCCCCGCCTCTGGATGTTTCTCGCCCTCGCGGCTACCCTCGCCCTCGCCCAACTCCAGCGCACCCCCGACGCCACCGCCACCCTCACCGTCGCCGCCAACCACCCGGCCCGCATCTATCTCTACAAAAACGGCCGCCCCTTCCGACTCCACCCCGTCGACGCCATCCTCCCCATCAAGGTCGACACCTTCTACCGCGACACCCTCTGGCGCCGTTCCGCCAAAATCGACGCCCTCGAAGTCGTCGCGCAGGACCAGTCCCACTTCTACCTCCTCAACGGCCGCGCCACCTTCCAACTCCCCCCGGGCGACTACAAAATCGAAGCCCGCCGCGGCCTCTTCTTCACCCCCGTCACCGTCGACTTCACCCTCAAGCCCGGCGAGTCCCGCCAACTCCCCATCGCCCTCACCCGCTGGAACGACGACACCAAAAACTGGCTCTCCGGCGACGACCACATCCACCTCCCCCGCACCCTCGCCGACAACCCCGTCTTCCTCCAGTGGCTCGAAGCCGAGGACCTCAACGTCGGCAACTTCCTCCAGCTCCAGCGCCAGGTCGACGCCGCCCCCCAATACGCCTTCGGCCCCGCCGGCGAGGCCCGCAAACCCGGCTACTCCATCCGCTCCGGCCAGGAGTCCCGCTCCGAGTTCTACGGCCACGTCAACATGCTCGGCGGCCGCGAAATCATCCGCCCCCTCTCCATTGGCACCGTCTACGCCAACGCCCCCGCCGCCGCCCCCTGGCCCGCCGAACTCTTCGCGCGGGGCAAGGCCGCCGGCGCCCTCACCGGCTTTGCCCACTTCCACGGCTCCCAGGCCCACTCCACCCTCCTCATGGACCTCGCCCTCGGCAAACTCGACTTCCTCGAAGTCCACCAGTTCGGCAAGCTCTGGACCGACGAATGGTACGAGCTCCTCAACGCCGGCTTCCGCGTCACCGGCATCGCCGGTTCGGACTTCCCCGTCCCCCTCGGCCGCTTCGTCCCCTGGCCCCAGCACCTCCCGCTCCTCGGCCCCGAGCGCACCCTCGTCAAGGCCGCCCCCGGCCAGTCCGCCTACACCGCCTGGGCCGCTGCCGTGAAGCAGGGCGCCGTCACCGTTTCCAACGGTCCCCTCGTCGAAATCGCCCGCGCCAGCGGCCGCGTCACCGCCCGGGCCACCTTCCACCAGCCCGTCGAAGCCCTCGACCTGATCCACAACGGCCGTGTTGTCGCCACAGCCCGCCACGGCGCCACCCTCGCGGTGGAGGCCCCCGAGCAGCCCGGCTGGTTCGCCGCCCACGCCCGCATGCACAAGGTGGAAGGCGAACCTCTTGTCCAGGGCCATACCAATCCCCTGTACATCGGCGACACCGTCCCCGACCCCGCCGCCCGCGCGACCCTCGCCAACCGCTGGGAGGCGGAGGTGAACTG
>CAYMTH010000901.1:0-2287 GCA_964393235.1 uncultured Solibacteraceae bacterium
GCGGGCAGGCGCTCGAAGTGTATATGGCCAAGCGGATCTTCGAGCCGCTCGGCATGAAGGACACGTATTTCTTTCCGCCCAAGGACAAGTGGCACCGGATGCCGACGGCCTACATTCAGCGCGACGGCAAGCCGCTGAAGTACACCTCCGACCCGCTGGGCGAGGGCAAGATGAAGTTCCGCGACGGCGCGAAGTACTCGCTGCCGGAGGGTGGGCTCTACTCGACGGCAACGGACCTGCTGGCGCTGTACAAGGCGATTCTCAACAACGGGAAGCACGGCGCGTTCCGGCTGCTGAGCCCGGCGGGCCTGCGGCTGATGCGGACGGCGCACACGGGCGACCTGCGGACATCGACGGCCGGCGCCGGCTGGGGTCTCGGCTGGTTCGTCATGAGGGACGACACCGGCGCCTTCGGCCACGGCGGCCGCTACGGCACCTACTGCCTGCTGGACCCGAAAAACGACCTGATCTCGATCTTCCTGATTCACCGCGAGGGCGGCAGCGACGAACGGCAGGCGTTTATGCAGCTCACCTACGCGGCGCTGGAGCCGTAGATCAGGCCTTCTTCTTGCGGGTCTTCGGCGCTTCGGCGGGCGCGACGGGCACGATGCCGTAGTTGCGGCTGACCGGGACCAGCGAATTGGTCGGCGCGCTCGGCTGGGGGCGGGAGTGCTGGGCGAGCTCTTCGTTGAGAGAAGCGACGAACTGCTCGATCTGCCGCTGCATCTCCTCCATCTTTTCGCGCATGTTGAGGATGATTTCGACCCCGGCGAGATTCACGCCCAGCTCGCGGGTCAGCTTGAGGATGACTTCGAGGCGCTCGAGATCCTCTTCGGTGTAGAGGCGCGTGTTGCCTTCGCTGCGGCTCGGCTTGAGCAGCCCCTCGCGCTCATAGAGACGGAGAGTCTGCGGGTGCAGGTCGTACTGCAGCGCGACGGCGGAGATCATATACGCGGCTTTGGATCGCTTCGCCATGGCTAAGAACCTTTATACCTTGCTCCACATCTCGGCGCGGGGGTCCTCCGGATGCAGTTCGGCGAGTTCGCGCAGCAGCTCGCGGGTGCGTTCGTCGTTCGCCTTGGGGGGCTGGACGGCGATGCGGACGATCTGGTCGCCGCGGGTCTCCTTGCGGGCGTT
The DNA here is from genome assembly GCA_964393235.1 of uncultured Solibacteraceae bacterium. Classification (GTDB taxonomy): domain Bacteria; phylum Acidobacteriota; class Terriglobia; order Bryobacterales; family Bryobacteraceae. Next base: position 1,138 of record CAYMTH010000901.1, read on the forward strand.
GTAGACGCCCTTTTCGCGCAGGCGGAACTTCTGGCCGTTCTGGGTGCCCATGGGGATTTTGAGCAACGCGCGGCCGTCGATGGTGGGCACTTCGATCTTGGCGCCAAGAGCGGCTTCGGGCACCGACACGGGCACGGTGATCTCGATATTGTCGCCGTCGCGCTCAAAGAACGGATGCTCTTCGACGCGGATGTTGATGTACAGATCGCCGGCCGGACCGCCGCCGGCGCCGGCGTTTCCTTTACCCGGAACCCGCAGGCGCGTGCCGGTGGAGACCCCGGGGGGAATGCGGGTGTCGATGTAGTCCATGCGGGCTATACGGCCTTCACCGCGGCAGACGCCGCAGGCGGCCTGGATCTTACCGGCGCCGTTGCAGCGGGGACAGTTGAGCGTGAAGCGCATGGCGCCGGCCATCTGGGTGACGTTGCCGGAGCCGTTACATTCCGGGCAGCCGACCGGACCGCCGGAACCGGAACCGGTGCCGGAGCAGGCCTGGCAGGCGTCCTGGCGGGAGATGTTCATGCGGGCCTGGGTGCCCTTAATGGACTGCCAGAAATCGACGGTGAGGGTGTATTCGAGGTCCGAGCCCTTTTCCGGACCCTGGGCCTGCGGACCGCCCTGGCCGCGCTGCTGGCCGAAAAACTGGCTGAAGATGTCGCGGAATCCGCCGCCACCGCCGCCGCCCGGAAAGCCCTGGCCGGCGCCGGGGCCACGGCGACGTCCGCCGCCGCCCTGCTGCTGGTTCAGAAAATCGGAAAAGTCGAAGCCGCCGAAGCCCATGCCGGGGCCGCCCTGGCCGAAGGGGTTGCCGCCGCCGGGGAAGCCGCTGTCGGAGTAGAAGCCGACCTGGTCATACATCTTCCGCTTCTTCTCGTCGCCGAGGATTTCGTTGGCTTCCGAGACGGCTTTGAACTTCTCTTCCGCGGCCTTGTCGCCGGGGTTGAGGTCGGGGTGATACTTGCGCGCGAGGCGCCGGTAGGCTTTGCGGATGTCGTCCTGCGACGCATCACGGCTGACGCCTAGAGTTTCGTAGTAGTCCTTCCGCTGGGCCATATAGGTTTCCTGACAGGGCGGGGGCGCGGACGGCCCCGCCAAAACGGTCGCGCTTTACTTCTTGCCTTTGTCGTCGACGTCGACGAACTCGGCATCC
>CAYMTH010000902.1:0-2286 GCA_964393235.1 uncultured Solibacteraceae bacterium
GTGGATCTGCTGAACGCCACGCGCGGCTACCAGTCGAACGTCGCCGCCATGTCGGCGGTGAAAGACATGATCCAGCGCTCGCTCGACCTGATGAGGTGAATGACATGCCTTCTATCTCCGGTATTAACCCGATTTCGCCGCCGTCTTCGATCGGAACGCTCGACAAACCGGCCGCCGTTGCCGAAAAGGAGTTTTCCAGCTTTTTCAGCGACGCGATCGGACAAGTGGAGGGCTACCGCATGCAGGCGGAGAACTCCGCCAACCGGTTCATGGCCGGCGAACCCGAGGAACTCCACCAGGTGATCCTCGCCGGCCAGCGGGCCGAGATCGCGTTCGAAACTTTTCTGCAGGTCCGGAACAAAGTTGTCCAGGCCTATCAGGAAGTGATGCGCATGCAGATGTAGTGAACCCGTAACGACACCCGACCCCCATGGCCTACCTGAATCAAATCCGCGAACTCTTCCTCCGCCTGACGGTGCGGCAGCGCATCCTGCTCGGAGTGGCGGCGGCCGTGGTGGTGGCGTCGATCTACGGGTTCATTCACTGGCAGACGGAGCGGAACTTCAAGCCGCTGTTCGAAGAACTTTCGGCCGAGGACGCCGGGACGGTGCTGGCGCGCTTGAAGGAGTCCGGCGTCGAGGTGCGACTGGAAAACGGCGGCAAGGTGATCAAGGTGCCGGCGAACCGGATCGACGAATTGCGCATTCAGATGGCGTCGGCGGGGCTGCCGAAGTCGGGGCGGATCGGGTTTGAACTCTTCGATAAGCCGAACTTCGGCACCAGCGAATTCGCCGAGCAGGTGAACTATCACCGGGCCGTGGAAGGGGAACTCGAACGGACGATCATGTCGCTGCAGGAGGTGGAGTCTTCGCGCGTCCACATCACCTTCCCGCGGCAGAGCCTGTTCCTCGAAAACCGGCAGCCGGCCAAGGCGAGCATCGTGCTGAAGCTGAAACCGGGGGCGGAGATGAGCCGGCGCAACGTGCAGGCGATCGCGCATCTGGCGTCGAACGCCGTGGAAGGGCTGACGCCGGAGAACGTGTCGATCCTCGATATGCGCGGCAACCTGCTGAGCCGGCCGGGCGGCGCCGTCGATGAGCAGCATACGAAGCAGTTGGTGGAGTACCGGGAGCGCTTGGAAAAGGATTTGCGCGAGAAGATTCACGCGACGCTCGAGCCGTTGCTCGGGCCGGACGCGTTCCGCACGGCGGTGTCGCTCGAGTGCGACCTGTCGAGCGGGGACCAGAGCGAAGAGTCGTTCGATCCGAACCGGTCGGTGATGGTGAACTCGCAGCGGTCCGAGGACGGTTCGGCGCCGGCGGCGGCGACCGGGGTGCCGGGCACGCCGTCGAACCTGCCGCGGCCGACGTCGCGGCCCGGGAGCGGCGCGGGGTCGTCGATGTTCCGCCGGTCGGAGAACACGACGTTTCAGACGAGCCGCGTCATCCGGCACATTCAGTTTCCGCAGGGGCAGTTGAAGCGGCTGTCGGTCTCCGTGCTGATCGACCATACGGTGCGCACGGTGAACGGGAAGCGCGTCATCGAGCCGCCGCCGGCGGAACGGCTGCGGGCGATCAAGGACATCGTCTCGGCGGCGGTCGGGTTCCAGCAGGACCGTGGCGATCAGATCATCGTCGAGGCGCTGCCGTTTGAATCGACCCGCGAGCCGCAGCCGGCCGCGCAGGTCGCCGACAACAGCGGACGGCCGCGGCTGCAACTTCCGCCGGCGATTCCGGCCTGGCTGCGGATCCCGCTCGAGGGACATCTCAACTGGCTGATCCAGCAGAACTGGCTGCCGGTCGCCGTCATCGTGCTGACGCTGGGCCTGCTGTACGGCCTCTACCGGCTGGTGCGGGCCGCCGGCTCCGGGATCGGGCGCGTGTTCGGCCGGATCTTCGGCGCGGTGGCGGGCAAGCTGCCGTTCGGGAAGAAGAAGGGCGTACACGTCGACGTGACGCTCGAACCGGCGCTGGAGGGTCCGGCGGGCCACGCGCAACTGGAATCGGGGGACGAACTCGTGAAGCACGCCGCCAAGACGCTCGAAGAGCAACTGCGCGAGCGCCACCAGCAGCAGGAACTGATGACCAAGGAAGCGCTGGCGCAGCTCGACCTTCCGGAGGCGACGGTCCGCCGGGCCGACGTCCTCAACCGCCACATCATCGACATGATCGAACAGGATCCGGTCGCCGTCGCAAACCTGATCCGCACCTGGACCGAATCGGGGAACAACTAAGCCATGACTGCAGCCACCCACACCGACCACGAGAACGAACAGGAAGAGATAAT
>CAYMTH010000903.1:0-2064 GCA_964393235.1 uncultured Solibacteraceae bacterium
CAACCACGATCCGGCGGTCACCTTCTTCCAGACCGGGTTTCAGTTGGCGGGGCCGCCGTCGATCGGTTCGTGGCTGAGCTACGGACTGGGGAGCGAGAATCAGGATCTGCCGTCGTTCGTGGTGCTGATTTCGCAGGGGCGGGGGAACTCGCAGGCGCTGGCGGACCGGATGTGGGGCAGCGGGTTTTTGCCGACGAAGTATCAGGGCGTGAAGTTCCGTTCGGGGAAGGATCCGGTGCTGTATCTGTCGAATCCGGACGGGTATTCGGCGGACGCGCGGCGGCGGTTTCTGAACGATCTGGGGCAGTTGAACCAGATGCGGCTGGAGGAGTATCAGGACCCGGAGATTTCGACGCGGATCGCGCAGTACGAGATGGCCTACCGGATGCAGAGTTCGGTGCCGGAGCTGGCGGACCTGTCGAAGGAGCCGGAGAAGACGTTCGAGATGTACGGGCCGGACGCGCGGAAGCCGGGATCGTACGCGGCCAACTGCATACTGGCGCGGCGGCTGGCGGAGCGGGGCGTGCGGTTCATTCAGCTGTTCCACCGCGGGTGGGATCAGCACGGGTCGCTGCCGAAGCAGATTCAGTGGCAGTGCGAGGATACGGACCAGCCGACGGCGGCGTTGATTCAGGACCTGAAGCAGCGCGGGCTGCTGGAGGACACGATCGTGGTGTGGGGCGGGGAATTCGGGCGGACGGTCTATTCGCAGGGCGAGTTGACGGAGACGAACTACGGGCGGGACCATCATCCGCGGTGCTTTACGATGTTCGCGGCGGGCGGCGGGTTCAAGCCGGGCTACACGCACGGGGAGACCGACGATTTCAGCTACAACATCGTGAAGGACCCGATGGAAGTCCACGACCTGAACGCCACCATTCTGCACCTGCTGGGCGTGGACCACACGCGGCTGACGTTCAAGTTCCAGGGACGGCACTACCGGCTGACGGACGTGCACGGCAAGGTTGTGAAGCCGCTGCTCGCGTGAGGGCGCGTGTGATATTGCTTAAGCATGTCTTCGCGCAGAACGTTTTTCATGGCGGCCGGCGCGGCCGCGGTGGCGTCGCAGAGTAAGGTCCTCGCCAACTCGAAAGTCCGGATCGCCGTGCTTGGCGTGAACGGGCGGGGGAAGGATCACATCGCGGGTTTCGGCAACGTGCCGGAGGCGGAGGTGGTGTGCCTGTGCGATCCGGACCTGCGCGTGGCGCGGAAGACGGCGGCGGCGTTTGAACAGCGGTTCGGGCGCAAGGTCGAAATCGAGCAGGACCTGCGGAAGGTTTTCGAGCGGAAGGATATCGACGCGGTTTCGATCGCGACGCCGAACCACTGGCACGCGCTGGCCACGATCTGGGCGTGCCAGGCCGGCAAGGACGTGTACGTCGAGAAGCCCGGGGCGCACAGCATCTGGGAAGGCCGCAAGATGGTGGAGGCCGCGCACAAGTACAAGCGCATCGTGCAGCACGGCGTGCAACTGCGGTCGAGCGAGGCGCTGCAGGAAGCGGTGCAGCACCTGCGGAAGGGCGTCATCGGCAAGGTCTATATGTCGCGCGGGCTGGTGTATCGCTGGCGGCCGAGCATCGGGAAGAAGCAGCCGTCGGCGGTGCCGGCGGAGTTGAACTACGACCTGTGGCAGGGGCCGGCGCAGGAGAAGCCGTACTCGGAGCGGCACGTGCACTACAACTGGCACTGGCACTGGGAGTGGGGCAACGGGGACGTCGGCAACCAGGGGATTCACGAGACCGATATGTGCATGTGGGGGCTCGGCGTCGATGCGCTGCCGGAGCGCGTCACCTCGATGGGCGGCAAGTTTCTGTGGGACGACGACAAGGAGACGCCGGAGGTGCAGACGTCGCTTTACCACTACCCGGACCAGAACAAGATGATCCAGTTCGAGGTGCGGCACTGGTGCACGAACGACGAGCACGGCGCGTCGGTGGGCAATATTTTCTATGGCTCGGACATGGACCGCTTACTCATGGATCATAACGATCCCGAAGGCGGTGTGGTTTTTGCCTATCATGTCAGCGACCCAGAACGCTATGGTGTAGTTGAGTTCGACACCAA
>CAYMTH010000903.1:2074-2286 GCA_964393235.1 uncultured Solibacteraceae bacterium
TGTTCCTGGGCCAGAAAAAGGAACCCGGTCCGGCGCGGAAGGCCGGCGGGGACCACTTCGCGAACTTCATCAAGGCCGTGAAGAGCCGCAAGACGTCGGATCAGAACGGGCCGGTGGAGACCGCGCACCTGGCTTCGGCGCTGGCGCACATGGGCAATATTTCCTATCGCTTGGGCCGGTTATCGCTAGCAGAGGCTGTTGAATTGGCAGGC
>CAYMTH010000904.1:0-623 GCA_964393235.1 uncultured Solibacteraceae bacterium
AGATGGCGAGGCCGAGGCCGGTGCCGCCGAAGCGGCGGGTGGTGGAATCGTCGGCCTCGGTGAACTCCTGGAAGAGGCGGGAGGGGCTGTGCGGGGAGAGGGCGATGCCGGTGTCGGCGACCTGGAAAGGGAGGAGGCGGCCGGGGCCGCCGGGGGAGGGTTCGACGCCGACGCGAAGATGGACGCGGCCGCTGGGGGTGAACTTGATGGCGTTGGAGAGGAGATTGAGGAGGATCTGGCGAAGGCGCGTCTGGTCGCCGTCGATGCGGTCGGGGACGTCGGGATGGATATCGTCGAGGAGGGAGAGGCCGCGGGCCTGGGCCTGGACGGCGACGAGGGCGAGCGTTTCCTCGATGGATTCGACGAGGGGGAAGGGGCGGGTTTCGAGGACGAGTTTGCCGGCCTCGATTTTGGAGTAATCGAGGATGTCGTTGATGAGGGTGAGGAGGGTTTCGCCGCTGGCGCGGATGGTGTTGAGGTGGTCCTTGGCCTCGGCGGGGAGATCCATGGCCATGAGGAGTTCGACGGTGCCGATGGTGGCGCTCATGGGCGTGCGGATTTCGTGGCTCATGTTGGCGAGGAATTCGCTCTTGGCGCGGGAGGCGTTGCGGGCTTCGGCGGTG
>CAYMTH010000904.1:633-2285 GCA_964393235.1 uncultured Solibacteraceae bacterium
CTGGCGTGTCGCCCCATTCGTCGACCGGGCTGTTGAGCCGGTCGAAGTGGCCCCACCAGAACGGCTTGTCCTCCCGGCGGTGATAGCCGCGGGCGGCCGCGATCAGCGCCCCCGCGCGCTGTTCGGGGGTGCGGTCGTCGACGAGGGCTTCGACAAGCTTCTGGCGGGCGTGCATGCGCAGTGTGCGGACGGCGGCGCCGGCGGCGACGAGGGCGGCGAGCAGGAGGGCGCCGAGCAGGAGGAACCAGGCGGTTTCGTGAAAGAGGCGCGGGATCGAGAATCGGGACAGGACGACGGGATCGGACCAGGCGCCGTGGGGGCCGGCGGCCTGGACCTCGAAGCGGTAGCTGCCGGGCGGGAGGTTGGTATAGCGGGCGGCGCGCTGGGCGCCGTCGATCCAGTGGTTGTCGTAACCGGCGAGGCGGTAGCGGAGTTGGAGGAGGTTCGGGTTGTGGAAGCGGGGGACGGTGAAGCGGAACTGGACGTCGCGGAGGCCGGAGGGAAGCGTCGGGGGGAGGGCTTGGCCGGGTTGGTATTCGGCCATTTCGAGGATGGGCGCGGGGAGAGGGGCTTCGCGATTGCTGTGGACGGGGTTGACGGAGGCGACGCCGGCGGTGGTGGCGAACCAGAGGCGGCCGTCGCGGTCGAGGCCGGCGCCGGGGCCGACGCCGCCGGTGCCTTCGGGGTTGCGCATGCCGTCCGGGAGGTGGAAAAGGGCGCAGGTGAGGCGCGGGGCGCGGCCGGAGGAGACGGCGTCGAGATCGTCGGCCGAGACCCGGGCGATGCCGCGGGAGGTGCTGAACCAGAAGTGGCCCTTGCGGTCGTCGACCATCCAGTAGTTGACGTCGGAACAGAGGCCCTGGGCAGTGCCGACGAGGTGGCCGGGGTTGCCGCGGATGCGGCGGATGCCGTTGCCTTCGGTACTGACCCAGAGGCCGCCGCGATGGTCCTCGAGCATGGAGAGCACGGGGGAACCACGCGGCAAACCGGGGACGGAGGACCACTCGCCGTTGCGGAGAACGGAGAACTCGCCGGCAAGATCGCTGACCCAGAGGGCGCCGGAGGAGTCGCGGAACATGGACTTGATGCCGCGGCGGGCGAAGCGGGCGACGGGGGTAAATTCACCGTCTCGAAAGGCGAGGAGTCCGCGGTCGGCGGTGGCGACCCAGAGGCCGCCGTGCTCCGCTTCGGCCAGGGCGACGACGACGCGACCTTCGGGGTTGTCGCTGTAGAAGTACTGGCGGACGCGCGCGCCGTCGAGCCGGGCGATGCCGTTGACGATGCCGATCCAGAGATCGCCGCGGGCGGTTTCCAACAGGGCGCCGGTGCGGCGGGCGAGAAGCGGCGCGGGGACAGGGAGCGGGCGGCGGCGGCGGTCGAGCCTGCGCAGTCCGTCGAAGCGGGTGGTGATCCAGATCTCGTCGTTGCGGCCGGCGAGGACGCTCCACGCGGTGCGGTCCGAGACGCCTTCGGCGGCGCCGTAGGGATTGATGCGGGGGGCATGGAGGACCATGGCGCCGTCACTGGCCGAGCCGATCCAGAGGCCGCCTTCGCGGTCTTCGAGCAGCGTCTCGATGCCGGCCTGGATGCTATTGGCGGGGTCAAGGGCGGCAAGGTCGCCGGAGGGAGTAAGGCGCCAGACGCCGGCCGGC
>CAYMTH010000905.1:0-2280 GCA_964393235.1 uncultured Solibacteraceae bacterium
GCCCATTTCGCGCGTCTTCAACGAGCCGCCCACGTCCGGCGTCCGCGCCGACGGATCGGCCAGCACCTTCTCCACCGCACGGTGCAGCCGCCGCCCGCCTTCCTTCGACGCCTCGCCCGGCAGCCAGTCGAGCATCATCGCGGCCGACAGAATCATCGCCACCGGGTTCGCTATTCCCTTCCCCGCGATATCCGGCGCCGTGCCATGGCTCGGCTGGAAGACGGCGTACTTGTCGCCGATGTCGCCCGACGGCGCCATGCCCATGCCGCCCACTAGCCCGGCCGCCAGGTCGGACAGAATGTCGCCGAACATGTTCTCGGTCACCATGACGTCGAAGTCCTGCGGCCGGCGGACCAGGAACAGCGCCGCCGCGTCGACGTAGGCCGCCTCGGTCTCGACGTCCGGATACTCCGCCGCCACTTCCTGAAAGATGTGCCGGAAATAGGCCATCGTGGGCAGCACGTTGGCCTTATCGACCAGCGTCACCTTCTTGCGCCGCTGCCGCGCCAGCCGGAACGCCGAATGGAACAGCCGCACGGAAGCGTGCCGCGTGATGCGCATCGTGTCGGTCGCCGCGTCGCCGTTCAAATCCGCGCTCCCGTGACGGCCGTAGAACAGCCCTTCGGTGTTCTCGCGGATGATCACGAAGTCGATATTGGCGCCCTTCTTCAGCGGCGAATCGTCGGCGTGATAGGTGCGGATCGGCCGCAGCCCGCAGTACAGGTCGAGCACCTCGCGGATGTCGATCTGCGGCGTCATCTCCTTGCCGTCCGGCCACCGCACGCCCGGCAAGCCCATCGCCCCGAGCAGGATCGCGTCGTAGTCCTTCATCCGCTCCATCGTCTCCGGCGGCAGCGGGTTGCCCGAGCGCAGGAACTCGCCCGCGCCCACCGACAGCTCGTCGCAGTGGAAGCGCAGCTCGGGAATCGCCGTCTCAACGGCGCGCAAAGTCTTCAAGGCCTCGGCGGTCACGTCGGGGCCGATACCGTCTCCGGGGAGCACGGCGATACGGAAGTCAGGCATAGTTGATTAGCGCAGATTCTTGCGCGCTTCCTCAGAGTCGGGCAGAACGCAACGGAATCCGACGATGTTGCCGCCGTTGCCTTTGTTGCGGAACGAAATGCGCAGGTGCTGGGTCGGGTCGGAGAACCACGATCCGCCGCGCACCACGCGCTCCTTGCCGGACGCCGGACCCTTCGGGTCTTCCTTCGGCGACTCGGCGAAGTAGGTCTTGCTGTAATAGTCCGAAGTGAACTCCCACAGGTTCCCGGACATGTCGTAGAGCTGATAGCCGTTGGGATCGAACTGCCGCACCGGCGCCACCTGCTCGAACCGGTCGTTGCCCTGCTTGCCGGAGAAGTTCGCCTTGTCGCGCGCGTTCTCGGCATTGAGCGGAACGATCTCGTTGTCCTTGCCGCCGCGCGCCGCGTACTCCCATTCCGCCTCGGTCGGCAGCCGGCCGCCCACCCACTTGCAGAACGCCTCGGCCTCCTCCGGCGTCACGCCCGCCATCGGCAGGTTGGTCTGGCTCCAGCCCTTGTGCTCGATCGGCGCGCGCGGCATCTTCCGCTTCGGCGTCGCCATGTCGACAAACCGCTGGTAGGCCTCCACCTGCACCTCGGTCTCGCCCATCCAGAACGCCTTCGTGATCGCCACCTCGTGCTGCGGCTTCTCGTGGTCTTCGCACTTGGTATCGCCCTTCGCGCAGCCCATCAGGAACTTCCCCGCCGGAATGAACACATAGGCCTGCCGGTCGACCTTGTTCACCCGGTCTTTCGAGATGAACTCGTCGACGGGCTTCGTGGGCGCCACCTTCGGCGCCGGCGGCGGATCGGTAAACCGGAACGGCTTGGTCACCTGCGTCAGGTAGAACGGATTCAGCTTCTGCGTCTCGGCCGCCACCTGGCTCTGCGCGCCGGCCAGCAGGTCCACCAGCGTCGTCCCCGGCTTGCGCACCAGCGCGGCCACCTGCTTGACGAAGCTCCCGCGCTCGACGTCGTTCAACGGCACCGGCACCGCGTTCAGCGCCGTCGAAGACAGGTAGGCGATCTCTTTGATGTCGGTCAGGTCCGGCAGCGCCAGCCCCGGCCCCGTGGCGATCCCGCGCGACAACAGTTCATTCGCCTGGCTCGTCGCGTCGATCAGAATCAACTTCAACCCGACGTGCTTCTCATCGAGCAGCTGCATGAACCCGGTCAGCGACCGCGCCCGGAACGGCACCGGATCGGTCTTCGCCGGATCGAAATCCACCGGCACCAGAAAGTTGTCCCCGCCCGACTG
>CAYMTH010000906.1:0-2277 GCA_964393235.1 uncultured Solibacteraceae bacterium
ATGGCGGGGATGCGGTAGGAGGAGTAGCCGTCCTGGCCGGCGGTGAACAGGGCCGTCGACGCGGGCGCGGCGGTGAGCGCGCCGGCCAGGAGGGCGAACAGAACGAGGATCGGCATGTGCCGTTTCAGCTTACCAGTTGAACTTCAGGCGGATCTGGATCTGCCGTGGGAAGCTGTTCTGGGTGGAGGCGGCATTCGGGAACAGGGTGCCGAAGTTGGGGCTGTTGGAATCGGTGTTGAAGCGTTCGCGGCCATAGTAGTTGTGGTTCATGACGTTGAAGGCCTCGATGCCGAACTGGGCGACCATGCGCTCGGAGAAGCGGATGCGCTTGATGAGCGAGGTGTCCATCGTGAAGGCGCGGTGCATGCGGATCTGGCCCGAGCGGCTGGGGTTGACGTTGGGCGCGTAGTTGGGCAGCAGCATCCAGGAGTAGGCGGAGTGGTCCGTTCCGCAGCCCTGCTGGAGGGAGAAGGGTTGGGGATTGATCACGCCGTCGTTGGTCATGCGGAGCACGCAGGGAGACCAGCCGCGGACCTGATGGGCCTTCCAGTCAACGTTGTAGTTTTTCGGGTCTTTGAGGATGAGCACGTTGCCGGGGAGGTCAGCGGGTTCGCCGGACTGGTGCGTGTAAAAGGTGGTGAACTCCCAGTCGCCGATGAAGCCATTGGCGATGCGGCCGGCGCCGGCGCCGAAGCGTTTGCCTTTGCCGAAAGGAAGTTCGTAAATAATGGTCGCCTTGGCGATGTGCGGGCGATCGAGGAAATAGAGGCCGCGCTGCACGGTGTCGGTGTAGGGGTCGGTGTAGCCCCACTGTTCGATCTGTTTGGAGAAGGTGTAGTTGGCCAGAACATTCAGCCCGCTGGCCACGCGCTGGTTGTAGTTGATCTGGAGCGAGTTGTACCAGATCTTTCCCTGATTGAGGCCCACCTGATTGAGGTTGCCGTTGAACTGCGGGAACGGGCGCGAGAGCTGGAAGCGCGAGATGTTGGGGGCGGAGAAGAACGTCTGGCCGCGGAAGGGCTCAAGGCCCTGGAACGGATTGGGGACGAGCGCATCGCAGTTGGCTGGGCGCCCGCCTTCGAGGATGTTGCAGGTCTTGCGGACCTCGAGCGACGGGAGGTTGGAGTCCTTGTTCGTCTGGAGGTTGCGGGTGCGATTGCCGACGTAGGAAAAATCGAGCGTGCCGGTGCGGGAGACCTGGAACTGGAAGCCGATGCTGAACTGGTGGACGTGCGGGATCTTGTAGTCCGGGTTATACCAGGAAAAGTTTCGGCCGGCGAAGGTGTTCAGACCTTGCGAGGCGCCATCGGGGAAGATGAGGCCGCCCGGGAACGGGTTGGCGGTGAGACCGGTGAGCGGGGTACGGCCGCCGTCGAGCGAGTTGACGATCGGCGTGGACGTTGAGAAACCGGTGGTCTGGAGGAAGTCGTTGTTGGGGTTGGTGTAGTAGAGGCCCCAGCCGCCGCGCATGACGAGGCGGTTGGAGATCTGGTAGGCGGCGCCGACGCGGGGCTGCCACGTGTTCTTGTAGAAGTTCGCGGCGTTGGTATCGACGCCGTTGACGCCGGCGAACATCAGGCCGCCCTTGAGATTGGCGAGGGCGGGGTTGGATTGCTTGAAGGACTGCGGGATCAGCGCGGCGATGGGGCTGGGCGCGGTCTGATCGAAGCCGCGGTTCAAGCGGTTCCACTTTTCGTCCGGGGCCATGTTGGCGTCCCAGCGGAGGCCTAGGTTGAGCGTGAGGCGCCGCGTGACCTTCCAGTCATCCTGGAAATACGGTGCGAAGTACCACTGGCGGAAGAACGGATACAGCGGGAAGTTGGAGGAGCCGCCGGTGGGCAGACCGAGCAGGAAGGACGCGAAGCCGTCGCCGGAGATGGCGTCGCCCTGGCGCCAGTCGCGACGGGTCCAGTCGGCGTTGAAGGCGAGGTTCATGATGTTGCCGGAGTTCTGCAGGATGTAGTGGGTCCGGCGAAGGTCGATGCCCGTCTTCATGGTGTGGGTCCCTTTGATCTTCGTGATCGAGGAGGCGAGGGCGTAGGTGTTGGTGATGTTGATGGACTGATAGCGGCCGAGGGAAGAGTAGCCGCCGATGTCCCAGCGGCCGAAGTAGCGGGGCGAGGGGAGGGAGTTGACGAGCGACGCGGGCAGGCCGAGGGAGGTGAGGTCGAAGTTCTCGTTCGCGCGGCCGAAGCCTTTCTCGATGAAGCGGGAGTAGGAACCGCGGATGTTGAATACGACGGTGGGCGAGATCGTCGAGACCCAGTCGATGACATA
>CAYMTH010000907.1:0-2268 GCA_964393235.1 uncultured Solibacteraceae bacterium
GAAGTCGGCGGCGATGGCGGTGTGGTTGGCGAAGCCGCGGGTGACCTCGTGGAAGCGCCAGGCTGGCTTCGTCTCGTTCCAGTAGATCTTGACGTTGGCGGTCTTGCGGCCGACCGCGATGATCTCGGCGAGGCCGTCGCCGTTCAAGTCGGCCACGTCGAGGTCCTCGGTGGCCATGCCGCCGTCGTCGACCAGCGCCGTACGCCCCCACTTCCCTTCCCGCGACCGCTGGTAGACGGCCACGCCGAAGTTCTTGTCGCGCCAGCCGACGGCGAGGTCGTCGGCGCCGTCGCCGTCGAGGTCGCCCCAGCCGAGGGCGTGCGCCTGCGCCAGCCGCTCCTCGATGAACTGCCGGGGCCAGGGCTTGCCGTCCCACTTCTTCGGGCCCCGCGCGGGGGGCGCGGCCTGCGGGTCCATCTTCGACGCGGGCTCCTCGTAGATCACGACGCCGTTGCCGTGCCAGGGCTCGACGGTGGCGATGGCCCGCTGCAGGCCGTTCACCATGCCCATCTTGATCTCGCCCGGCGCGCCTTCGCCGAGCAGGCGCTTGGACCAGGCGCCGCCGGCCTTCTTGATCACGTAGAGCCCGTCGCGGGAGGCGGCGAGGATCTCGTCGCCCTTCTCGCCGTCGAAGTCGGTGGCGATGAAGTTGTGGACGATGTGCAGGCTCTCGTCGGCGACCTCGGTGCGCCAGGGGTCGCGCGCCGGGTTGGCCGGCGGGTAGAGCACCAGGATGCGGGCGCCGGCGCCGTCCCAGGCCGGTCCCTTTGTGCCGCGGCCGTGCAGCGGCACGACGATCAATTCCTTCTGCCCGTCACCGTCGACGTCGCCGAAGCGGATGCGGTGCAGGGTCGGTTCGTCGCCGAGGGGGACGACGTTGCCGGCCTGGTCGGTCCACTGCAGCGAGCCGCCGGCGGCGGTGTTGGTTGGTTGCCAGTCGGCGCCGACGGCGAAGTCGAGCTTGCCGTCGCGGTCGATGTCGTGGGCGGCAACGCAGACGTTATCCTTCTTCGTCCTGCCGTCGAGGATGACGTGCTTTTGCCAGGTCGGGTTCTCGAACCAGACGAGCTGGGTCGGGTTGAGCGCGACGATGTCGGGCTTGCCGTCCTTGTTGACGTCGGCGGTAAGGGTCGCGTAGACGACGCCGAAGTCCTTCTGGATCTCCTGGGCGCGGAATTTGAGGTCCGCGCCCAGGGCGGAGAGGGTGAGGGCCAGGAGCCCGGCGATGGGACGCATCGCCGGGATTCTATCAGGCCGCGGCGGGCTCGTGGAGCTTCGCGGCGAGAGCCGGGATCATGTCGGCGAGCACCTCTTCGACGCGGTCGACGAAGGGGAACTCGAGTTCGGCGCGGGCGCTCGCGGGCACGTCGCGCAGATCCTTCTCGTTAGCCTTGGGCAGGATGACCCGCTTCATGCCCGCGCGGCGGGCGGCGAGCACCTTCTCCTTGACGCCCCCGATCGGCAGCACCAGCCCGGTCAGCGTGATCTCGCCCGTCATGGCGGTATCGTTGCGAACCGGCAGCCGCGTGTAGGCCGACGTCATCGCCGTGGCCGCCGTGATGCCGGCGCTGGGGCCGTCCTTGGGGATCGCCCCGGCGGGCACGTGCACGTGCAGGCCGTAGTCCTTGAACAGCTTCGGATCGAGGCCCAGGTCCTCGGCGTGCGCCCAGATGAAGCTCTGCGCCGCCTTCATCGACTCCTGCATCACGTCACCGAGCTGGCCGGTAATCGTGAGCCCCTTGCCCTCGGGCAGCAGGGTGGCTTCGAGGTACAGCACGTCGCCGCCCGTCTCGGTCCAGGCCAGGCCGGTGACCACGCCGGAGGGCAGGTTCTTGCGGAACCGCTCAGGCTGGACCAGTTCGGGGCCGAGGAACTCGACGACCTGCGCCTCATCGACGGTGACCGCGCCGTCATGCCCTTCGACGAGCTTGAGGGCGACCTTGCGGACGACCTTGGCGATCGACCGTTCCAGCCGCCGCAGGCCGGCTTCGCGGGTGTAGCCGCTGATGATGAAGCGCAGGCCCGCGTCGGTGAAGTCCACCTGTTCGGCCTTCACGCCGGTGTCGGCGAGCTGCCGCGGGATGATGTAGCGCCGCGCGATCTGCACCTTCTCCTCCTCGCTGTAGCCGGAGAGACGGATGATCTCCATACGGTCGAGCAGCGGGCGCGGCACGGTGTCGAGCGAGTTCGCCGTGCACAGGAACATGACCTTCGACAGGTCGAAGTCCAGGTCGAGGAAGTTGTCGCGGAACGTCTTGTTCTGCTCGG
>CAYMTH010000908.1:0-2257 GCA_964393235.1 uncultured Solibacteraceae bacterium
CCGAGGCCACCGCCGGCACGCTCTTCTTCAACCTGCGTTCCTATCTAGGTGTAAACCGCCGCCTCGTCGCCGTCAGCCGCGACGGCGGCCAGACCTTCGAGGAGCCCCGCAACGACGACACGCTCATCGAACCAATCTGCCAGGGCAGCCTGCTCCGCTTCGGCAAGTTTCTGCTGTTTTCCAACCCAGCCTCAAAGAAACGCGAAAACATGACGGTGCGCCTCTCCCGCGACAACGGCAAAACCTGGGCGCACGCCAAGACCATTCACGCCGGCCCGGCCGCCTACTCAAACCTGATCGAACTCGGCAGGAAGGAGTTCGGCCTCCTCTACGAACGCGGCGACAAGACGCCCTACGACACCATCACCTTCGCCGTCATCCCGCTCAAGGAACTGACCGCTAAATAGCCGCCACGCGCCGCCCGCGGCAAATCGTCAGCCGGCAGGCAATCCGCTGTTTCGCCGTCACCGCGTTCCGCTGCGAATCCACCAGCCGGAACTCGCCGTCCTCGATCGCCAGAAGCGCCACATCCGCCGGCCCGCCTACGCGCAGCGTCCCCAGCCCCTCCCCGCGCGCAACCACCTGCGCCGGGCGCAGCGTGGACCGCAGCAGGACCTCGTCGAACGGCATGCCCAGATAGAGCAGCTTCGACATCGTCGTCGGCATATCGTAGACCGGTCCTTCGATGTTGCGCTGATAGATGTCGCTCGAAATCGTGTCCACCGGGAACCCCGCGTCCAGGCACTTCTTTGCCTCGGCGAAATTGAAGCTGCCCAACCCGTGCCCGAGATCGAAGATCACGCCCCGCGCCCGCGCCTCGGCCACGCCGGGCTTCAGCTTGCCGGTGCCGCCGGCCAGCGACGTCCCGTGCCCCGTGTAGGAATGCGTGACGATGTCGCCCGGCTTCATCATCGCCATGATCTCCGGCACCTCCGGCGGCGCGTCGCTGATGTGTACCATCAGCTTCAGCTTGTACTCGTCGCACAGTTCCCGCGCGATCTTCAAGAACTCCGGACTGTACCGCCCGTTCATGTTCGAACCGATCTGCACCTTCACGCCCAGCAGCGCCTCCGGATCGGCCTGCACAGCCTCCCCCGTCTGCCGCATCGCGCTGCGCACGTACTTCACGGCATCGACGGTCGGATCCCGGAACGCCGGGTACAAATACACAAAGCCGTACACCCGCACCTGCGACCGGTCGACGATGTACCGCCGGAACCCCGCCGCGTTGTCATAGGCGAAGCTCCCCGCGTCCACCCACGTGGTCACGCCGCTCCGCGCCGCCACCGGATCGGCCGCGATCCCCGGCACCGACCCGCCGCCGTAGTAGATGTGCGTGTGCAGATCAACGATCCCCGGCACCACGTATAGGCCCTTCGCGTCGATCACCTCCCGGGCGTTCCCCGCCGCCAGGCCCGCGCCGATCGCCGCGATCCGGCCATCCCGGATCGCCACGTCCGCCCGCGCCTTGTACCCCGTGCCCGGGTCGCGCACCTCGCCGCCGCGGATCAGGAAGTCGTACGGCCGCTCCGTACCCTGTCCCGCACACACCATCGCAGCCGCCGCTGCCGTCAACATCTGCCGCCGGGTTCTCATCGCCCGGCATTCTATCGCGATTCGCCCTCCCCCACTTTCCTCGCCGCCTCGCCCACCTCAGCAAGCACCGCGCGCAGCCGCCCTAGCGCGTCCTCCCCGAGCGCCTCCGCAAACGCCGTCTGCGCCCGCTCCCACAAAACGAACCCCTTCTCCATCCGCCTCCGCCCCGCCGCCGTCAGCGCCACCGCCCGTTCCCGCCGGTCCTCGCCCGCCTGATCCGTCAACAGCCCCTCGCGCTCCAGCGGTCGCAGGTTGCGCGTCGCCGTCGTCCGGTCCATCCCCAACCGCGCCGCCAGTTCGGTCCGCGAAATCGCCCCCGCCCGCGCGACGTTCACCAGGATGGCGTACTGCGTCACCGTCAACCCCGCCGGCGCCAGCATCCCATCGTAGAAGGCCGTCACCGCCCGGCTCGCCCGCCGCAATCCCGTGCACGAACACGGCCCCAACACCGGCTCCCGCCACTGCTCCGCCATCGATCCCTGTCGCTTCATCGTCACCCTGCATCGTGGCACACGCCCCGGCGTACGGACAAGCCAAGTCCATAGCGTTTATATACACGCTCTGTGTTAGACTCATTCCCATGCCGGACATCCACGCACCTCTCACCCTCCTCCGCCAGTTCCCCGAAATCGGCGAATACCAGGTCCGCGAGGTCCGCAAC
>CAYMTH010000909.1:0-2250 GCA_964393235.1 uncultured Solibacteraceae bacterium
GGATGTCGCCGGTGTTCATCTGGCAGACCGAGCCGACGTGGTTGAGACCGTTGGCCCAGCAGGAGCGGATGACGGTCATGTCGTCGACGTGTTGGGCGATGTGCGGGTACCACTCGCTGACCCAGAGGCCGGACTGCCCGTGCTGCTTCCAGGTGCGCGGGGAGGCCATGAGGGTGTTGTTGGCCGTGCCCATGGCGGTGACCAGTTTGCCGAAGCTGGCGGGCATGGGTTTGCCGGCCATTTTGTTGAGTTCGGGCTTGGGATCGAACAGGTCGATGTGGCTGGGGCCGCCTTCCATGAAGAGCCAGATCACCGACTTCGCTTTGACCGGGAAGTGCGGTTTCTTCGGGGTCTCGGCGGCCTCCGCGAGCAGGGAGCCGAGCGCGATGGCCCCGAGCCCGGAGCCGGCGTTGGCGAAGAACTCGCGGCGGCTCGAGACGTTCCAGTGGTGGCGAAGCTTGGGGTTCATGGCTAGTTGATGTAGAGGAACTCGTTGGTGGAGAGCAGGGTCTGGCAGAGGTCGGCCCAGGCCTCGTCGGAGGACGATTGGCGCGCGAGGAACGCCTTGGCGTCGGCGCGCTCGGCGGCGGTCGGCGGGCGCTGGACGGCGAGCTTCCAGGCACGGTCGAGCATGCCGTCGACGGACTGGCCGGCGTCGTCGCGGACGCGGGCGGCGAAGCTGCGAGCCCAGTCGGCGACGAGGCGGCTGTTCATCAGCTCGAGCGACTGGGCCGGGTTGATGGTCATGTTGCGGCGGGCGCAGCTTTCGTGGGTGTCGGGCATGTCGAAGGCGTCGAACATGGGGTAGCGGGTGTTGCGGCGGACGAAGACGTAGACCGACCGGCGGCTGGCCTCGGCGGGGTCCTCCTCCTTCTTCCAGCCGCCGCGGGTGACGACGCCGGCGGGGAGCGGGGGGAAGACGGGCGGGCCGAACATCTTGGCGTTGAGGCGGCCGGCGACGGCGAGCATGGAGTCGCGGACGGCCTCGCCTTCGAGGCGGTGGCGGGGGTACTTCCACCAGAGCTTGTTCTCGGGGTCCTTGGCGGCGTTGGGTTCGTTTTGCGCGCTGGACTGCTGCCAGGCGTGGGAGAGCATGATCTGCTTGTGGAGCTTCTTGAGGCTCCAGCCGTTGGAGACGAGGGAGGCGGCGAGGTGGTCGAGGAGCGGGAGGTTGGTGGGGCGCTCGCCCATGAGGCCGAAGTCGGAGGGGGTGGCGGTGATGCCGCGGCCAAAGTGGTAGTGCCAGACGCGGTTGGCGATGACGCGCGCGGTGAGCGGGTTCGACGGGCTGGCGATCCAGTTGGCGAGGGCGGAGCGGCGGCCCTTGGAGAGGTTCAGATCCGAGGGGTCGAGGATGGAGAGGAAACCGGGGGCGACCTCATCGCCGGGGGCCTCGAAGTTGCCGGCCTTAAGGACGAACGTCTTGGGCGGCTCGGTGTGCATGTCGGTGAGGGTCTGGGCGACGGGGAGGTCGGCGGGCTTGATGTCATCGAAGGCCGCGAGCTGGCGCTCGAGCTCGGCGTAGCGGGCCTTGGGCGCGCCTTTGAGCGCGGCGGCGCACTCGGCGTCGGTGAAGGTGACCTGGGCCTTGGCCTTCATGAACATGTGCCACTGGAAGGGGGTGCGCTTGGCGGGATCCATGAGGATGGTTTCCTGGATCTCTTCGGGGAAGCGGGAGAGGCGGTCGTCGAACTTCTTCTTACGGGGCTCGGCGAGGAGGGCCTGCATTTCGGCGCGGATGGAGGCGGTTTTGGCTTCCCAGGCGGCGCGGCGGGCCTTCCAGTTTTCGTGCTCGGGGCCGGGCATCAGGACGGCTTCGTCCTCGATGCGGGTGTTCTGGAAGAAGGCCTGCAGGCGGTAATAGTCCTTCTGCAGGATGGGATCGAATTTGTGGTCGTGGCACTTGGCGCAGCCGTAGGTGAGGCCGAGGAAGACGGAGCCGGTGACGTCGGTGATGTCGAAGAGGAGCTCCTGGCGGCGCTGGCGGATGTTGGCGGCGTTGGACTCGTCGGGGAAGTGGCGGTTGAAGCCGACGGCGACTTTGGCGTCGAGATCATTGGGGTAGAGCTCGTCGCCGGCGATCTGTTCTTTGACGAAGCGGTCGTAGGGCTTGTCGGCGTTGAAAGACTTGATGACGTAGTCGCGGTAGCGCCAGACGTTGGGGCGAGTCTCGTCGGCTTTGTAGCCGTCGGAGTCGGCGTAGCGGGCGAGGTCGAGCCAGTGGCGGGCCCAGCGTTCGCCGTAGGCGGG
>CAYMTH010000910.1:0-2239 GCA_964393235.1 uncultured Solibacteraceae bacterium
AGCTGGCGGCCGGCGCCGTTGGCGTCGCCGGAGAGCGGATCGTAGATGTTGCCGAGGCCGGCGTAGGCGGCGAAGTTGCCGGCGCGCATGTCGGCGGGCGGCACGGAGAAGTTACCGAACTGGGCGGTGCGTTCGCTGGTGCGCTCGTAGGAGAAGAAGTAGAAGAGTTTGTTCTTGATGACGGGGCCGCCGACGGTGAAGCCGGGGATGTTGACGATGGATTTGGGCAGGGTCGGCTTATTGACGTTCTGCTGGAAGAAGTAGGGGCGGGCGTAGAGGTGCTGGTTGTCGTGGTACCAGAAGGCGGAGCCGCGGAGCGGGTTGGTGCCGGACTTCGTGGCGACGGTGACGGCGGCGCCGCCGGCCATGCCCTGTTCGGCGTCGAAGGAGGAGGTGGAGATATTGACGGTTTCGATCGACTCGACGGGGGGATTGTAGAGGGTGTGGTGGGGCAGCCAGATGTAGACGTTGGTGGCGCCGTCGACGCGGGTGTTGTTGTTGTTGCGGTTGGTGCCGTTGACGTTGGTGGTCAGCGAGCGCTGGGGGCTGGCGCCGACGGAGTTCTGGAGGGCGGCGGGGGTGGCGCCGGGGACCAGATTGATGAGCGACTGGAAATTGCGGTAGGCGGGGAGCGGAAGCTCGACGACGGCCTTGGCGGTGAGTTCGGAGCGGGTGTCGGCGCGGTCGGTCTGGAGGGTGGAGGCAGAGGCTTCGACGGTGACTTTGTCGGACACCTGGCCGACTTCGAGACGGGAGTCGACGCGGGTGACGGTGTTGATGGTGACGGCGATGCCGGTGCGGGTGAGGGAGCGGAAGCCGGTGGCGGTGATGACGAGGTTGTAGTTGCCCGGGGGGACGGAGACGAGGGTGTAGCGGCCCTGCTCATCGGCCTTGGCTTCGCGGGTGGTGCCGGTTTCGGTATTGGTGGCGGTGACGGTGGCGCCGGGGACGACGGCACCGGAGGGGTCTTCGACGGTACCGACGATGGATCCGTAGAGGACTTGGGCGTGTGCGGGGACAGCGGCCAGCAGAGCGGCCAGCGCGAGCACGAGAGATTTCATGTCTTTCACTCCTGAAGCAATGTGAACGACTGCGGGGTTGTTCTTGGTTAATTATGATAACGGGTTAATGGAACGTGGGGAAGGATGATTTTGCAGGGCGGCCGGCGTGGGAGGCGTGGAGGGTGCGTTGGAAGCGGGCTTCGAGGGTGTTGAGGAAAGTGGGGGAAGCGAGGGGGAGTTCGGCGTCGGTGGCGCGGCGGAGGTGGTTGCACTCGGCGCGGGATTGGTTGTCGGCGAGGATTTCGGGCCAGTCGGCGGGGTCGGCGAGGGTCTGGAAGGTGGGGAGGTCGAGCCAGGGTGGGGCGGGACGGCGGTGGCAGTGGATGGGGGCGGAGGACCAGGGGTAGTCGGCGGCGTGGGGGACGAGGCGGGCGCGGACGGGGTTGCACTCGACGTAGCGGAGGGCGGAGAAGAGGTGGCCGTATTCGAGGAGGCAGGAGTAGTAGCGGGTTTGCCAGAGGCGGCCGGTGCGGGTGAGTCGGCCGTGAAGGTAGGCGGAGTAGCGGCCGTTGAGACCTTGCATGAAGCGGGGGATGGAGTGTTCGGCATGGCCGCAGGCGAGGAGGTGGTAGTGGTTGGGCATGAGGCAGTAGGCGAGGATGTCGACCTGGGCGAGATTGGCGTAGTGGGCGAGGAGGTTGAGGAAGGTGGTGCGGTCCTGGTCGGAGAAGAAGGTCTGCTGGCAGTAGTTGCCGCGTTGGGTGAGGTGGAGGTAAAAACCGGGAGGGGCGAAGCGGGGTCGGCGGGGCATGGAGGGCTCTATGGAAAGAGTGGGAATTCGGGCGGGAAATTCTCAGGGGGAGGTGCGGAGGGGGGTATACGTTTTCGTTTGTGAGACTTTCAGGGTATGCGGTCGGAAATCATGGGGATGGGGGCGTAAAACGAAAGAAATTCGGAAATAATGGGGTGTGTATTTTTGGGGGGGGGTGTTTTGGGGGGGGGGGGGGGGGGCGGCGGAGGTGGGGGGCGCGGGCGCGGCGGCGGCGATCGCGGAATCGCACTTTCCGAATCGCGTCTGCCAGTTTGTCTGGCGGAATTGGGAACTGGCCAACCTTGACCGGATGGCCGCGGTGCTGGGGACTTCCGCGAGTAATGTCGAGCGGCTGGGTCGACAAATGGGCCTGCCCGCGAAACGACGCCTCTCCGATGATCAACTGCGGCGCATCTATGTCACCGTC
>CAYMTH010000911.1:0-368 GCA_964393235.1 uncultured Solibacteraceae bacterium
AGGTCGAAGTTCAGCTCAACCGGACCGATTGCGTGCTGGGCCGGATGCTGGCCGCTTTCCAGCAGCGGCAGCGCCCTCGCCGGCCGCCCGTGATGCAGATGCACCGTGGCGAGGTTGTAACGGGCCTCCCGCTCCGCCGCGCGCGCGGCTTCAACCCCCTCCACCGCTTCCGGGCTGATGTAGCCCAGCCCCGCCAACTGCCGGATGCTGGCCTCCCGGTCGGCCAGATCGACCGGCTCGGCCGCGGCCGCCTGGCCCGTCTCCCACGTGTCCACCCAACGGAGCTCGGGCGGGTGAACGAATGCGCCGCTCAGCACGCGCCCGGGCAGGTCTCGCCCCACGGGTAGACCGAACAGCGCGAGCACGGT
>CAYMTH010000911.1:378-2232 GCA_964393235.1 uncultured Solibacteraceae bacterium
CTATATCCAGCAGCGAGGCGCCATAGATCCGCTCATCGGCCTTGATCCCCGGGCCCTTCATCGCCAATACCCCGAGCATCCTGTGCCAGTCGGCCCCTTCCGCCGGGATGGTCCCCAAATGCCCGGCCGCCGCCGGACGCAAGCCGCCGGATTGAAAACCGTGGTCGGAGAGCAGCACGATCGTCGTGTCCTCGCCCGCCAGTTCCATCAACCGGCCCAGCATGGCGTCGTGGAACTCGTACAGCCCGTCCATGACGTTGCGGTAGAGTTCGAAATCCCGCTCGGAAATGTGCGGCAGCCGCGGCGCCCGATATGCCATGAAGTCGTGCCCGGCGCGATCGATCGCGTCGTAGTAAACCGCCAGGAAGTCCCACGGCTCGGCTTCCATGACGGCGGTGGCCACCGCGTGCACGGAGGCGCAGCGGGCCAGCAGGTGGGCCAGGTGTGCCGGCCGCAGGTCCTGCGCGAGGTCGATGCCGGCCACCTGCGGAATCATGCCCGCTAGATCGGCCGGAGTCAGTTCGCACGGGTGGATGCGCAACTCCGATACGAAGGGTTCCAGATGCGCGGGATAGACGCAGCCGCTCGGAGCCGGCCCGATTTCGTCGTGCCGGACGGCTAGATTCTCCGTCATCCGCTCCGAGACAGAAACGCCGGAAATCTGCTCCACGGGATCGGAAACAGGCCAGGCGACGACGCAGGACCGGAGTCCGGATTCACCCAGCATGTTCCAGAGCGCCTTGACGCGCCGGCTGGAACTCTGCGCCGGAACGATTCCCAACCCGTCCGGCCGCGGTTCGACAAACCCGAGAACGCCGTGCTCATCGGCCGTGCGGCCGGTCGCGATCGACGTCCAGAGCATGGGGGTCAGACACGGCTGCAGGGAGGCGAGATTGCCCATCACCCCGCGCTCCACAAGCCGCGCGAGATTGGGCATGCGCCCCGCATCCAGCAGTGGATTCAGTACCAACCAGTCCGCCGCATCCCATCCGACGATGAGGACTCGCGGCTTGGCCGGGCCGGATCTTGCGCTCACGAGAGACGGCCGGTAGCCGGCTTACGGCTTCGCCTGGCGGCGTCGGCGCAGAGCCAGCACACCTGCGGCGCCAATAGCCAGCAGCGCCGTGGTCGAGGGTTCCGGCACCTCGCCCGATGTCGCGCCGGTGTCCCCGACCGCGATGGCGGTATTGGCTTCGCTCTCATACCAGAGTTCGACAATCTTTCGCGACGGATCCGTGAAGCTGGGGCCGACGAAGACGCTCGCCCAGCCGTAACGCGTGGCGCTGGCCCCGTCGGTGAATCGGAACCCAACGTAGTTGAGGCCGTTCAGTACCCACTGGAGACTGCCGGACCCAATGATTCCGCCGTCAGTACGCCCGAAGCTGGAACTGCTGCCAACGATGGTGCCGGGTGCAAGGCTGGGTGTGTTTCCACCTAGGCTGACGATCCCGTTGAACCGTTCATTGCCGTTGTGCGCCCAAAAACGCAGACCGACGCCATACCAGGCCTTGATATCGTACCCTGGATCAGGGCTGGTGCCCGTCTCTCCGGTGATGATGTTGAAGTAGATGCCGGCAGTCGTGACAGGTATCGAGAGGTTCGAAATACTGCTCTGGATGGGGGCCGCGCTCGCCTCGGGCGCTAGGGTCATCGCCGCGCCAATCC
Organism: uncultured Solibacteraceae bacterium; assembly: GCA_964393235.1. Taxonomy (GTDB): domain Bacteria; phylum Acidobacteriota; class Terriglobia; order Bryobacterales; family Bryobacteraceae. Next base: position 2,044 of record CAYMTH010000911.1, read on the forward strand.
CTCCGAAAACCGCGTAGTGCGCCGCGGGCAGAAAGCCTGCCGCCTGGCCCACCATTTTTCGCACTCTCGTAGCCTTGTCTCTGATCGTCAAGTGGTCTCCGGACATGGCGGGAAGTCGACGAAAGCCCCGCTGTCAATGTCTGACAAAGGTAACATAGGCGTCAGCGGAGCATCAACTGCTCTACCCAA
>CAYMTH010000912.1:0-2231 GCA_964393235.1 uncultured Solibacteraceae bacterium
GCCGCTCCCCTCCACCGGCAGGGAACGCCCCGCGGTTTCCTAAACCCCCCCCCGGCAGGCGTATAATCTCAGTCCACTACCCGATCGCTTCGCGAGGTCAACATGAAACTCTCCGCTGTTTCGCTGTTCCTGCTGCTGATCAATAGCGTCGCCTTCTCCCAGACGACGTCCACGGAAATCCTCGGCACCGTTATCGATCCCTCCGGTGCCTCCGTCCCCGGAGCCTCAGTTACGCTCCGCCGCGCCTCCACCGGCGAAACCCGCCAGACCACCACCAACAACGACGGCAACTACTCCTTCCCGCTCATCGACGTCGGCGAATACTCCGTCAAGGTCACCGCCAACGGCTTCACCACCCAGGAACAAAAGAACATCACCGTCCAGCTCCAGCAAAAGGCCCGCGTCGATTTCTCCCTCCAGGTCGGCAAATCCACCGACGTTGTCGAAGTCACCGCCTCCGGCGTCGCCCTCAAAACCGAGGACGCCTCCGTCGGCGGCAACATCGACAACAAACGCGTCGTCGAACTCCCGCTCAACGGCCGCAACGTCGCCACCCTCGCCGTCCTCGTGCCCGGCGTCCAGTTCGGCATCCGCATGGGCCTCGACGGCTCCGGCGGCTTCCCCATCCCCGGCAACGGCGTAGCCATCTCCGCCAACGGCCAGCGCGAGGTCAACCAGCAGGTCACCCTCGACGGCGTCATCGCCACCGAACCCCGCGTCAATACCGCCGCCTTCTCCCCCTCCATCGACGCCCTCGAAGAGTTCAAGGTCCAGACCTCCTCTTACTCCGCCGAATACGGCCAGAACTCCGGCGCCATCATGCAGATGGTCGTCAAGTCCGGCACCAATAACTTCCACGGCACACTCTACGAATTCCTCCGCAACGACAAGTTCGCCGCCAAGGACTACTTCCTCAACTTCCAGCAGCCCGCCGGCGCCCGCCAATCCCCCAAGCCCGTCCTGCGCCGCAATCAGTTCGGCGTCTTCGTCGGTGGCCCCGTCCTCTTCCCCAAACTCTATAACGGCAAGGATCGCACCTTCTGGAGCTTCAACTTCGAAGGCCGCCGCGAAACCCGCGAAGTCGTCCAGGAAGCCTTCTGGTTCCCCCAGGCCTTCCGCAACGGCGACTTCTCCTCCCTCTTGACGCCCCCCCTCAACGCCTCCGGCGTCCCCATCCGCCAGCCAACCATCATCTTCGATCCCACCACCGGCGAGCCCTTCCGCGACTCCTCCGGCCGCATCACCAACATCATCCCCCCCTCCCGCATCAACAAGGCCACCCAGGACTTCATCAACCGCTTCCAGCCCCTCCCGATGTTCGCCCCCGCCGACCCGCTCGATATCAACTCCCGCGGCTCGGTCCCCAACATCATCAAGAACAACCAGACCATGTTCCGCATCGACCACACCGTCTCCTCCAAGGACAAGGTGTTCGTGCGCTTCATCACCGACCGCGGCGACTGGAAAAACGGCGACCTAAACCCCAACTTCGACTACTTCGTCAACTCCATCAACACCAACATGGCCGCCCAGTGGGTCAGAATCATCAACCCCACCACCGTCAACGAATTCCGCTACGGCCTCAATAAGTCGGACAACAACACCCTCAACCCGCGCACCAACACTGGCTTCGACCTCGACTCCCTCGGCCTCGGCCAGTTCCGCGTCACCTCCGGCCGCAAACTCTCCGACCGCGAAGTTGGCCTGCCCTCCACCATCATCGGCGGTGACCGCGACGGCGGCAACGGCTACGACTTCAACACCGTCCACCAGTTCACCAACAACCTCTCCATGACCCGCGGCGCCCACACCTTGAAGACCGGCTTCGAGTTCCGCCGGCTCCTGCTCGACCGCGCCGCCGCCAACGTCCCCCGCGGCTCCGTCGCCTGCTGCCCCGGCGGCTACAACCTGGCCGGCTGGCTCATGGGCTACTTCGGCAACACCGAAACCGGCGAAGGCTTCCCCTTCACCGCGCCCCGCCAGAACCGCTGGTCCGCCTACTTCCTCGACGATTGGAAGGTCACCCGCAAGCTCACCATGAACATCGGCGTCCGCTGGGATCTCTTCCAGGTCCCGCTCGATTCCGTCGGCGCCTGGCGCTCCCTCCGCCTCGACGTCCTCACTCGCGTCCCCGACGGCCGCAGCCTGCCCACCGTCATTCCCGAAGTCAACAAGGTTAACTGGGCGTCGTATAACTCCGACAACCGCTATTTCATGCCGCGCATCGGCCT
>CAYMTH010000913.1:0-2230 GCA_964393235.1 uncultured Solibacteraceae bacterium
GTGATCCACTACGACTGGGGCTGGCCGGACGAGATGGTGGGTCCGCTGGTGGCCAAGCTGCCGAAGGACACGCGGATTGTCAGCATCAGCGAGTGGAGCGTGCCGGTGGAAAAGGGCGGCGTGAAGACGGCGGTCGGGGAGTACTCGATATCCGTAGTCGGGCCGGGACCGCGGGCGACGCGGAACTGGGCGGCGGCCGGCCGGGCGGGGCTCACCAACCTGGCCAAGGTGCAGTTCAACAACACCTGGGAGATTTCGGCGGTGCCCTATATCCCGGTGCCGCAGTTGATCCTGCGGCACTGCGAGAACCTGCGGAAGGCGGAGATCAGCGGGCTGATGGCGGCCTGGACGTGCGGGGGGTACCCGTCGCCGAACCTGATGGCGGCGAAGGCCTACTATTTCGATCCGGCGCCGAAGGCGGAAGATACGTTGCTGGCCGTGGCGAGACAGCGGTACGGAGCCGCCGGCGCGGACGCGGCGGTAGCGGCATGGGCGGCTTTCTCGCGGGCGTTCGAGGAGTTTCCGTACGGGGTTTCGATCTACATCATTCCGGTGCAACACGGGCCGGCGAATCTGCTGCGACCGCGTGCGACCGGGCACCGGCCGGGCATGATTCTGTTCCCGCACGACGGTGTTCGGGCGTGGTGCGGGAAGTATCCGGCCGAGGTGGTGGAGAAGCAGTTTGCGCGGATGGCGGCGCTTTGGAAAGAGGGTCTGCCGTTGCTCGAGAAGGCCGCCGCGGCGGCGGGCCGGCGCGACGCGGCGATGGACCTGGCGATCGCGCGGACCTGCTATCACCATTTTCAGAGCGTCGCCAACCAAGTGGAATACTACCGGCGGCGAGACACGGGCGATGCCGACAAGGCGCGGCTGCGGGAACTGGTGCGCGGGGAAATGGCGCTGGCGCGCGCGCAGTATGCGGTGGCGCGGGACTGGCCGGTGATCGGATACGAGGCGTCGAACCACTACTACTACACGCCGCTCGATCTGGTGGAGAAGGTCCTTAACTGCCGGCGGCTGCTGGAAGAGCTTGGCTGAGCCGCGTTAGCGGCGGCTCAGCTTGACCGGTTCGACGGTGAGGGAAAGGGCCATGGAGGCCCAGGCGGTACCGGCGGCGGAGATCCACTGGTCGTGGGCGTAGGGGAAGCCGCTCTCGAAGTAGGGCTGCAGCCAGATGGCGCGGGTGCGCACGAGCCAGGAGCCGTCGGGCGCCTGGGAGTCGAGCAGGAAGTCCACACCTTTGCGGTAGGCCGGGGCGGTGACGGGCACTTTGCCGGCGGTATGGAGCGCGAAGAGCGCCTGGCCGGTGGCATAGGCGTCGGGCGGCATGGTGGGGTGCTGACCGAAGCCGCCTTCGGGACGCTGGAGGGCGGCGAGGCCCTTGGCGGCATCCTCGATGGACTTGGGCGAAGCGCCGGCCCAGGCGAGGCCGAGGAGGTGGAAGGCGCGGTCCTGGGTCGATTGCGGACGAGCGGCGGCAAGCCAGGCGCCGGCGCGGGCGATGCGGGCGGCGGAGTCAGCCTGGCCGCTGCGCGGCGTGTAGGTCTTGAGCGTGTAGATGGACAGGGCGGTGGCCTGGAAATCGCCGGTGTTCATCGGCGGACGGCGGCCTTCCGGGGCGGACCAGTGGCCGTCGGCGTGTTGCATCAGCTTGACGTACTGGACGGAGGAATCGGAGTAGCTGTCGGCGGGTTGGTTGTTCAGGCCGCGGTCGAGCATTTCCCAGCCGATCGACGGGACGCTGGGGGAGACGAGGTCGAGGATGCGTTCGGGATTGTTGGCCGTCATGCTGACGGGGAGCTGCGCGACTTCGCGCGGGGCGGCGATGCCGCGGGCGCGGGCGAAGCCGGCGGCGGCCGAGGGCAGATCCTGGGCGTGGCAGGAGTTGCAGCCGCCGATGCGGATGAAGTTGTGGCTCTGCGTCTCGAGGAGCTTGAGGGCCTGCGAGACGGCTACGGGGGCGGGGCGGCGTGCGCCGCGGGGGCCGGGAGCGGCAATCGCGGCGAGATCCTTTTCGCTGACTCCGGCGAGGTGGGCGACTTCGGTGGCGCCGCGCTTGGCGGCGAGCTGCTGAAACGTTTCGCCGTCGGCGCGGGCGTTGCGGTCGGCGCCGTGATCGAGAAGGAGTTTCACGGCGGCGGCGTTCCGCGATTCCGAGGCGGCGGCGAGCAGCAGGGGCGTGTAGCCCCGGTCGTCGACGACGTTGACCTTTGCGCCTTTGGCGAGCAGA
>CAYMTH010000914.1:0-2229 GCA_964393235.1 uncultured Solibacteraceae bacterium
CGAGACGCATATCACGCGGCTGGAGCGCACGTTGAACATCACGCCGCCGGGCACGGCCGCCGACCGCGTGCTCGAGATGGGCGCCTATATGCAGATCACGCCGGCGTTGCGGGCTCGGCTCGGCTATGGTGAGGTGCGCGGCTGCTACTACGGGCCAGCGGGCCAGGTGGATCATCGCAGCGTGCTCTCGGCCGAAGGTGTGGAGTTCACGTGCGAGGTGGATCTGTTCGACGCCGAGAAGGACCGTTTCCCTTATCCGGACGAACACTTCTCGACGGTGCTTTGCTGCGAACTGCTGGAGCATCTCCCTACCGACCCGATGTTCATGATGGCGGAGATCAACCGCATTCTGAAGCCGGGCGGGCACCTGGTGCTGACCACGCCCAATGTGGCGTCGCTGCGCGCGCTGCGGGCGATTCTCGAGGGCTATCATCCCGGCTTCTTCCCCGCCTACATCCGTCCGGCCGAGCCGGGCGCCGAGGTGGAGGCCCGGCACGCGCGCGAGTACACGCCGCGGGAGATCCACTACCTGCTGCAGGACGGCGGCTTCTCGGTGGAACGGCTGGAGACCGGCGAGTTTCTCGACAAGCCGCGCCCCGAAGAGCGCTGGGTGCTACACCTGCTGGAACACTATCAACTGCCCAAACACCTGCGCGGCGACGGCATCTACGCGGTCGGCAAAAAGGTGGGGCCGGTGGCGCGCCGGTATCCGGCGTGGCTGTACGAAGGCGGGCATTAGGCGATGTTGCGCGTCGACCTCGCACCCGTGCGCGACGAAGCGGCCGGCTGGCAGTTGCTCGACGCGCGCACGGGCCACCTGATCGAGGAAGGGCCGTGGGTGCGCGAGGCCGGGCCGAGCGAGGTGCCGACGCCGGCGGCCGACGGCCGCTACCGGTTGCTGGTCTCGACGGTCTGCACGGAGAAGGGCTGGGCGTACGCGCGCGGCGAGAAGATGCGGGTGATCGATTTCCATGTGCGGGACGGCGCGGTGGCCGTCGACGCGGACCGCGTGACGACGCTGCAGTCGCTGCGGCTGGAAGGCCTGCCGGGCCGGGTGCTGGCGTTCGCCGCCGAGCCGTGGGCGATGCTGTGGCGGCACCGCGCGCTGATCTACGCCATGGTGGGCCGGGACCTGGAGGGCCGCTACAAAGGCTCGTTCGGTGACCGGTTCTGGTCGATCGCGCAGCCGCTGGTACTGATGCTCGCCTACTGGTTCGTCTTCGGGCTGGTGCTGAAGACCCGCTTCGGCGAGGACCCCGACCCGGCCGTCTACATGCTGTTCTTCCTGTGCGGCATGTTGCCGTGGCTGGCCATCAGCGAAGCGGTGGGGCGTGCGCCGAACGTGATTCTCGAACATCGCAACTTCGTCAAGAAACTCGTCTTTCCGGTCGAGATCCTGCCGGCCAATCTGGCCTTCTCCGGCCTCGTGTCGAGCGGGCTCGCGGTGATCGTCTACCTGTTCTTCCTGATGGCCTTCCGCGAGCACATACCGCTGCAGATGCTCTGGCTGCCGGTGATCATCGTGCCGCAGTTACTGTTGACCATCGGCGTCTGCTGGCTGTGGGCCGCCATCGGGCTGTTCGCGCGCGACCTGGCGCAGGTGAACGGCTTTCTGCTTACCCTGATTTTCTTCCTGACGCCCATCTGCTATCCGATGGAACGGCTCCCCGCCGGAGCGGTCGGCATCCTGCAAAAGAGTCCTGTCTATAAACTCGTGGGCGAGTACCGGCTGCTGTTCGTTTCCGAACTGCCGCCGGACTGGCTCGTGCTCGCCCAACTCGCGGCGATGGGCCTGGCCGTGTTCTACCTCGGCTACGCCGTCTTCCGCAAACTCCGCCCTTCCTTCCCCGACGTTTTGTAAGCAATGAACGATTACGGACTTAAAGAACCCTCCTACTTCGGCGGTTCCGGCCGCACCATCTTTGGCGGCATCCCCGTCCTTCTCTTCCTGTGCCTGGCCGGCGCAGCGGGCTACTTGTGGTTCCGGTCGACGGCGCCGCGGGTGGAACTGGCCGGCGGCTTTCCGGCCGTGCTGGGGCCATCGACGCCGCTGCGCATACGGTGGACCAATCCGCACGGCGCCCGGCGCGTGACGGTGGCGCTGGAGCAGAACGGCGTGCGCACGGTGGCCTTCGAAAAGACGGAGCCGGCGGTGCGGTTCGCCTTCCGGCCGGCGCCCGCGCCGCCCGGCGAACTCGCCGTCACGGTTGGCCGGAAGGAGGTGCCGGC
>CAYMTH010000915.1:0-1979 GCA_964393235.1 uncultured Solibacteraceae bacterium
GCCCGCGTTCAAATCTCAGATCCCCTGACCGCCCGCGCTGAAGGAGGCCGCGTCGTCCGCTCCGCCTTCCCTGGCAATCGCATCCCGGCTTCGCGGATCGATCCACTTTCGAAGATCTACCTCGACTTCTACCCACGCCCCAACACACCGCCCCGCCCCAACTCCTCACACGACCAAAACTTCATCGGCTCGGCTTCCACGCCTCTGGACAACGACCGCTGGACGGGCCGCCTCGACCAGAACTGGTCTTCCAAACACAACTCACACTTCACCATCACGCAGTTTTCAGAGTTCTCCGCCGGCGTCCGCTGGCTCTCGGCGCTGCAGCCCGTAACCACCAACGATACGCGGGCCTACACGATGGCTTTTGACCACAACTACCTGCTCAACCCCTCCACCATCCTGAACTTCCGTCTCGGGGCCGTGCGCTCCGTGGCGTTTTCCGGAGCGCAGGTGGATGCCGACGGGGCCGCGTGGGGTCTTTCACCCGAGGTCGTCAATTTGCTGGGCGGTACAAAGAATCGCGTTCCATCGCTGGGTACGGCTGACACGATTAACACCTTAGGCGGCGGTTCCGTTGCCGATAACCGCGACACCACTTACTCCGGCCAGTTCTCGGTACAGAAACTCACCGGCCGCCACACCATTAAGTTCGGCTACGAGCACCGGCGATACTACTCCAACATCTACTCAGGCGGCTCCTTCTCTTCGGCCTCCATCCGTAGCGCCACGAGTCAGTTCTTCGATGCGCCCAACAACGGCCAGGGCTCGGGCTTTGCCTCCTGGCTGCTCGGCGTAGTCGGCGGCGGTTCCGGTACACAACTCGCCGGCCCCGCCTCGCTGCAGAACTACCATGGACTGTTCATCCAGGACGACTTCAAGGTCACCAAGAATCTCACCATCAACGCCGGCCTCCGCTGGGATTACGAACCGCCGCGAACAGAGCGCTTCGACCGCCAGACGTTTTGGGATCGGAGCTACAAGTGGCCCGTCAATCCTGTGGCCGGGTGGAACTGGAATGCGGCGCTGTCCCAAGCCGGGGCCACCGGCGCCAACGCCCCAACTCCCGAATGGACGCAGCAGGGGATCATGGGCCGGGTCGCGCTGATGGGCACCAAAGAGTACCCGGGCCGCACCCTGCAGGAACGGCAGTTGGACCGCCTCGGACCCCGGCTCGGTGTGGCTTGGTCTGTCAATCCCAAGACTGTCGTCCGCGGCGGCTACGGCCTCATCTGGATGACTCTTACTGGCAGCTTTCACCTGAACGGCTCCCCCTGGAACATTGGCTACGGAGACGCCGCACGCCTCATACAGGGCGGTACGCCCGATGGTGGTCTGAGCTTCCCTTTGCGCTTCTCGAACCCCATGCCCGGCGGCGCCGGACTCGTCCGGCTGACCCGTGATATCGATGCACTCAACCGTTCCGTCATGGGCAACTGGTTTGTCTCTTCGGCAACGAACCTGAGCCCTGGCTACGAACACGCCTTCCACCTCGGCCTGCAGCGCGAGGTGGGATCCGGCGCCAACTCCTGGTTGCTCGAGGCGAACTATACGGGCAATCTCGGCCGAACCCTCCCCTACTACCTCGGCACCGGCGAACACATTCTCCCCGATGCTTACAGCAAAATCGGCCCCCTCGGCCTGCGGCTGAACAATCAGGTCAGCAATCCCTACCTTGGTTTTGTTCCCCAATTTACGGGCATGGGCTCGGCGACGATTCCCTTCGGCCGGCTCTTCCAGCGCAACCCGCTCTGGACGGAAATCTGGACTCTCGGCGAACCGCTCGGTACATCGAACTACCACGCCGGCTACGTCCAGGCGGAGCACCGCTTCTCGCGCAACTTCGGCTTCCTGGTCAACTACACGTTCTCAAAACTGCTCAACGATGTCGGATCCTACGACGGCGGTTTCGGCATGCCCTATCCGCAGGCAGGCCTCCCGGTTTCGAACACCTACGGCGTGGCCACCACCGACATCAC
>CAYMTH010000915.1:1989-2221 GCA_964393235.1 uncultured Solibacteraceae bacterium
AACTGCTTTTCAACTACTCGGTGGAACTCCCGTTTGGCCGAGGGCGAAACTTTCTTAACACCCCGGACGGCTTCGGCGCGCAAGTCCTCGATCACGTGGTCGGCGGTTGGACGCTCGCTGGCACCACCACAATCCGCTCCGGGGTGCCGATTACGGCCCGCACGCCCTCGAATACGGTGGGTGGTCTAGGTTCGAACTGGTACAACATCGGACACGGTCGCGACTCGCAGCC
>CAYMTH010000916.1:0-1461 GCA_964393235.1 uncultured Solibacteraceae bacterium
CGCGGATGGTGGCCGGGCTTTGCGGCAGGGCGATGATGCGGCTGCCGTTGGGGAGCTGGATCGAGTCCTCGAAGGCCGGGTCGGCTTTGACGCGGGCGTTGAGAAGCCGCTCGGCGAAGCCGCGGAACTTGCGGAGGAGTTCGACGGACTGGCGCGAGGAGGGCGCGGCGAAGAGGATGAGCGCGCCGGGCTGGGCGGCGGCGAGATGGAGCCCCTTGATGGCCGCGACGGTGGATTTGCCGCTCTGGCGGGAGCAGCAGAGGGCGAGGCGCGGGGTGGGGGTGTCGAGGATTTCGCGCTGGAACGGGTCGGCTTGGAAGCCGAGACGTTCGGCGGCCCAGACGGAGACGGGGACCGCGGGGACGATGGCGAGGGGATCGGGCGTGACCTGGCCGTCGCGACACACTTCGGGTGCGGGCGTGAAGGCGGGGGGATTTTCCGCCAGGATGTACTGGTGTGGTTCGACGGTCCAGGTCATGACGTGGTCCTTCCTTTCGTTTCGTTATCAGGCGGCCTCTGGCCGCGAGGGTTGGGAGTCAAACTCGTCCGAACGGGAGTCCAACGGCTCGTTGGGGGCGTCCAATTCGGAGTCAAATTTCGGTAACTCCTGTGTTTGCAACGGTTCTTGGGAGTCACCTGCGAAAAACAGTTTTTTTGCGGCGAGCAGTTCCCCGATGAGCGTTTTGCGGGCGCGCATGAGGCCGGCGACGCGGCGCTGGATGAGCTGCTGTTTTTCGCTGCCGACCTCGGCGTGGGCCAGGGCCTCGGGTTGGGTGACGCGGCCGGGGGTGTTGCGGCGGAAGTCGCGGATGTCCCGGTTGCCGATGGCGGTGGCAGCGGCGAGGAGGCGGTTGATGCGCCAGGAGCAGTCGGCGATTTCCTCGACGTAGTGGGATTCGAACTCATTGCGCGGCGCGAAGTGGCGGAAGGTGGCGGCGCGGATGGCTTCGAAAGCGGCCTGGCACTCGATGTCGAGGACGGTGGCGCTGGTGGAGTAGAGGCCATGTTTGGTGTTGGCGCGGACGATGGCCTGGATGCCCTCGGGGGTGGTGGCCCCGCGGGATTTGGCACCGTTGATGCGCGCTTGTTCGGAACGAGAAAGGGGATGGTTATTGGATTCCATAAAGTTTGAATTCTCCTAGTATTATTTTGCGGGGCGGGGAATAGGGAAGTGCGCGATTGTGAAACGGTTGTGTTTTACAAGTTGTTGTTATATATGGTATTTGGCGATTTAAAAAAATTTTCTAAGACGTGTGAATGGGATTTTTGTGGGGTGAAAAAAGAGGGGTCGTTTGAGGGGAAATTGGGGTGCGGGGCGGGGTTCCGAATCGGGCCGATGGACAACGTGGCGGTCCTGTGGTGATTATCGAATCGTCTGCGGGTTGCCTGATGGGAGTGCCATGATCGACCAAAGAGATATCCGGTCTGTGACCGAGTTCCAGCGCAACATGAAGGAGTACG
>CAYMTH010000916.1:1471-2218 GCA_964393235.1 uncultured Solibacteraceae bacterium
AGTGCGCGATTGTGAAACGGTTGTGTTTTGGAAGTTATTGTTTTTTATGATAGTTGTCTATTTAAAAAAATTTTCTAAGACGTGTGAATGGGATTTTGGTGGGGTGGCAATTCGGGTTGTTTGGAGAGGAAATGGGGGTGTGTGGAGGGGTTCCGAATCGGGCCGATGGACAGCGTGGCGGTCCTGTGGTGATTATTGAATCGTCTGCGGGTTGCCTGATTGGAATGCCATGATCGACGTAATGGATATCCGGTCTGTGACCGAGTTCCAGCGCAACATGAAGGAGTACGTGAGTCAGTTGAAGACGCAAAAATACCCGATGGTCCTGACGGTGAACGGCAGGGCGGCGCTTGTGGTGCAGAATGCCGCGAGCTACCAGGAGATTCTGGACCGGTCGGAGCGGGCCGAGGCGGTGGCGGCGATTCGACGCGGGATGGAGCAGGCGCGGAGCGGTGACGGGGTTTCGCTTGAGGACTCGGAGAGGCGCCTGCGCGAAAAGCATGGTTTTTCGCGATGAGCTTTCGCCTTTGGCGCTGGAGGGCTGGCCGGAAATCTCCGCTTTGATACACTGCATGACGAGATAGGGCCCCTCGATGGCGTGCTTGGGCTGGCCGGAAATCTTCGCTTTGATACACTAGCCGGGGAGGACTGATTGTCGGGCGAGTAGCTTGGGCTGGCCGGAAATCCCCGCTTTGATACACTTACCGCCGAGGTGGCGGCTGGAGGCGAGGGGCTGGGGCTGGCGGG
>CAYMTH010000917.1:0-1758 GCA_964393235.1 uncultured Solibacteraceae bacterium
GTCCTAGTACGGCAGGAGGATCGGGTTTCCCCCGAGGGCGGAGGTGGAGGGAAACAACACCTGAATTCCGGGATTAGTCGCGGGAGACGACCGAAGTCGAATTCGCCAAAGGCAGACGCACCTTCACTTAGCGTCCGGTTCCGCCAGCCAGACGTTGCCGGTTTGTTCAACGAGTCCGAAGACGAGACCGTCGGGCAGAATGGCGGGACCGAAATTTGCCAGCCCTGAAGACGGCACTTTCAGCTTGGCGCTATGGAGGTGATGAACCGCAAACGCATTTCCTCTCGGCCGCCTTGTTACGGGGTCGAGCGGTTGAGCCCAGATGCATTGAAATCCGTCCCGGCGGCTTATCACATACAAAAGATTGCCGTCGGGAGACCACCAGGGTCGAAGATCGAGATCCTCGCTGACCGGGATCCAGTCCTTTCGAGCCGCAACCTTTCCATCGTGGTAGGAGGCTATCCAAAGAGGACTCTGCTTTCCTTGCGGGGTATTGAAGGCGACCCAGCGCTGGTCGGGCGAAATCTGCGCATTGTAGACCGGCAACGTCGGGTGTGACAGGAAGTCCGAAGATACTCCGTTATCCGGATCAAAGAGGGCATAGCGAAAGGTGTTTTTCCTGTTGGATATTATTTAGACAATCCGCTTCCCGTCGGGAGTCCATCCAAAGGCCTGCAGGCTGAGTTTCCGTTCCGGCGAGATCAGGCGCGTCGCTTCCCCCCCAGCCGAGGGCATGACGAACAAACTGTCGGGCAATACGCTGTAGGCGAGTTTAGCGCCGTCGGGAGAGAGGTGCGGCCGTCCGAATGTATTGACCAGAGTTGATTCTTTCCCGGTCGAGAGATTGCGGAGCCGGATCGAGGCACCGGCTGGATCGACCTGCAAGTATGCCAACAGTCGCCCGTCGGCGGACGCGGTAGGGAAGATCTGGCTGCCCCCAGAGACCGGAACCATTCGCATCTCTCCCAAGACCACTCCCCGATTGTGGTCGAGGTTCAGTTTCCAAAGGTGGTCCGCGAATTGATGATTGGAGAAGACCATCCTGGCGCTGGTTCCCGCTCGAACGAACTGGTGCCAACTGCCGGATGTCAGCGGTCGCAACGGCCCACTCGCTTTCCACTCCGGCCCGGCCAGGTCGAGTTCCCAAATCTGCCCGCGGAGTGTGAACAAGCATCGATCGGCCAAAAGACTCGGCAACGCAGAAAGCGGACCTCGCTTTATCTTCAGTTGGTCGGAAAGGATTTGCGCCGCGCCGGTCTTGCTGGAGGGTCCGCCGGCGACAGGAGTAATCCACCAATCATGATCGGGCTCATTTTCCCCGCGCCCGCCTTCAAAGAGGATGTGCCGGCCATCGGGTGAAAACGTCGGGTTGCAGGCCCAGGGCACATCGACGGCCAACTGTTTCGGAGTCCCTCCGCCGGCTGGAATCGTGTAGATGGACGACGGCGTCATGTAGCCAAAGCCGCCGACGCAATAGGCGACGGACTTTCCGTCCGGGGCGAAGCGCGGATGCAAGCCGGCACGCACCAGCAACCGTTCCTCCCCGCCCAAGGCCGGAACCACATAGATCCCGCCGCCGTCACGCTCCGAGCGAAACGCCACCAAGCCGCCATCGGGGGAGACGTCGGGGAAATGATCGTCGGCCTCGTGGTGTGTCAAACGGATCGGCTGTCCGCCGGGCGTCAGCGGATGGACCCAGATGTCGAGGTTTTTCGACGTCGCGCGGTCGGAGGCGTAGACCACGAGTTGTCCGTCCCT
>CAYMTH010000917.1:1768-2217 GCA_964393235.1 uncultured Solibacteraceae bacterium
ATGGCGAAATGGGCCGGCCTCGCATCGGAGCGGACTTTGGCCCACCAGACCCCCAGCAGAGCGCCGACAACCAACAAGACGGCGGCAGCCACCCAGAGCATGGGGTGGGTCACCTGCTTTGGGACCGGCGGCGCAGGGGGGACCGGCGCGGGGGCGGCGGCAGTGACCTCGGCCGGCGGACAGACGACAGGGAGAGAAACGTCGGCCACAAAGCGGTAGCCTCGCCTCGGGACGGTTTCGATGTAGCGAGGAGCGGAGGCGGAATCCGCGAGGGTTTCCCGAAGTTTGTTGATGGCGGCGTTGAGGCCATGCTCCGCGTCGATAAACGCGGCCTCTCCCCAGAGCAGACGCTGCAACTCCTCTCTGGTGACAAGCTGACCGGGCCGGCGGGACAGGCATTCGAGGATTCGTAACGGTTGCTCGCCCAACTTCAAGCGAATGCCGTTCTT
>CAYMTH010000918.1:0-2214 GCA_964393235.1 uncultured Solibacteraceae bacterium
TAAGTCTCCCTGCTCATTTGGATGCGGGGAGCGCGCCGCGGGTTGCGTCCCCTCAGTTAAGCTCGCGCAATCGGAGGGGGAAAGTGGTCACTCTTCGGTGTAGTCGGCGTAACGGTTGAGGAGGGCGGCGCCGGCTTGGAGTAGGAACGAGAGGGCAATCCAGACCTGCCAGTGGGAGAGCGGGCCGGAGGAGATGGCGAAGCTCGAGGTCCACTGGAGGTCGGCGAGCAGACGCCAGCCGCCGAGGGCGAAGGCGATGACGGAAAAGGGAGTGAGGAGGGCGGCGGCGGTAATGGCGGCGCGCCGGTTGCGAACCCCGTGGCGGCGGATGCGCGGGCCGGACCCGAAGCGGAGCTTGACGATCATCCGAGATTCTATTCTAAAACATGAGGGCGGTCCTGGAGTTGATATAGAGTAAAACCCAGAACCCTCTTCCACGAAAGGAATAGAAAGAGAACCTCTATGGCACGTGTTTCAACGGCGATTATCGGCACCGGATTTATGGGCCGGGTGCATGCGGAGCAGATCCGGCGGTTGGGATTTGTCGATATTGCGGGCGTGGCGGGCATCAACGCCGAGGAAGCCGCGGCGTTCGGCAAGGCGATGGGCATCGAGCGGACGACCGGCAACTACAAGGAGCTGCTGGCGGACCCGTCGATTCAGGCCGTGCACGTGCTGACGCCGAATGCGCTGCACTATCCGGTTTCGATGGAAGCGCTGAACGCGGGCAAGGCGGTGCTGTGCGAAAAGCCGCTGGCGGTATCGGCCAAGGAAGCGGCGACGATGCTGAAGACCGCGGAGAAGAAGGGGCTGGTCCACGCGGTGAACCACAACCTGCGCTACTACCCGGTGGTGCAGCACATCCGGCAGTTCATCGCCGCCGGGGAGCTGGGTGAAGTCCTGCACGTGCAGGGCACGTATTCGCAGGACTGGCTGCTTTACGACACCGACTTCAACTGGCGCATTGAGGCCAAGGACAACGGCGCGCTGCGCGCGGTGGGCGACATCGGGTCGCACTGGATGGACATGATCCAGCACCTGACGGGGCTGCCGATTACGGGGCTGTGCGCGGATCTGGCGACGTTCCACAAGACGCGGAAGAAGCCGAAGGCGGCGATCCAGACGTTCGCGGGCAAGAAGCTGAAGCCGTCGGACTACGACGAAGTGAAGATCACGACGGAAGACTACGGCGGCGTGCTGCTGCACCTGGGCGACCGGGCGCGGGGCGCCTACACGGCCTCGCAGGTGGCGGCGGGCAACAAGAACAAGTTCGCCTTCGAGATCTACGGGACCAAGTGCGGTGTGGCCTGGAACCAGGAGCGTCCGGACGAGCTGTGGATCGGCAACCGGAACGAGCCGAACCGCATCATGATCAAAGACCCGTCGATGCTGATGGGGCCGGCGGCCGGATTCGCGGATCTGCCGGGCGGCCACTCGGAAGGCTACGACGACGCCCACAAGCAGCTCTACAAGCGGTTCTACGCGCGCGTGGCGGACAAGTCGGCGCCGGTGGACTACCCGACGTTCGAAGACGGGCGGCGCGGGATGGTGCTGCTTGAGAAGATCGTCGAGAGCAACAAGAAGAAGGGCTGGGTGAAGGTGAAGTTCTAATGCGATTGCTCCTGACGGCTTTGCTCGGCGGCGTGGCCGCGTTCGGACAGGTGGATTTCGCGACCGAAGTCCACCCGATACTGGCGGCGCGATGCGCCGGGTGCCACACGGGGGACGCGGCGCAGGCCGGGTTCCGGGTGGACGACCGCCCGAGTTTTCTGCGGGTCCGGGCAAAGCTGATCGGGAAGGTGAAAGGGACCGAGGGAATGCGGATGCCTCCGACGGGGGCGCCGCTTTCCGCGTCCGAAGTGGCGGCGCTGGAGCGGTGGCTGGCCGACGATCTGCCGTGGGCGGATATGAAAGCCCGGGGGGCGTCGAAGTGGGTGGCGCCGCTGGCGCACCGGAAGGTGGAAGTGCGCAGGGCGGGGAATCCGATCGACGTGCTGCTGGGCGGGAAGTTCCGGCCGGCGGTTTCCGACGCGGCGTTCGCGCGGCGCGCGTATCTGGACCTGTGGGGCGTGACGCCGACCTACGAACAGATCGCGGCGGCGAAGGGGATGGACCGCGGGGCGCTGATCGACAGGCTGCTGGCGGACAGGGAGATGTTCGCCGGTCACTGGATGAGTTTTTGGAACGATATGCTGCGCAACGATCTGCGGGCGT
>CAYMTH010000919.1:0-2205 GCA_964393235.1 uncultured Solibacteraceae bacterium
AAGCATGGAATCACAACCCGGGAGCGGGGGCGTACGGTGGCCGGCGGTTTAGCGGGGGGTAGGAGTGGCCGAGCGAACGATCTGCGGCGTGTTCCGCGCTTGAACGAGTTGGTCATCGAGCCAGGGAAACAGGGTTCGAATCGCCGAGCGACGGGCGATGATGACCTGGGTGGTGGATTCGCCGGGAGCCTTGACGCCGGTAGCGATGGCGATGCGGTCCGGACCGAGGAAGCGGACGCGGACGCTCCAGCGCGGGTCTGCCGGGGAAGGCCAGAAGTACGTTTGGGTTTTGGCGGCGGGGAATAGGGCGTCGACGGTGACGGGAATATGAAAGTTGCGGGTGACGCCGGCGAGTTTGCCGTCGGATTTGCGGAAGAGGAGGATATGGGAGAAGTCGTGGAGGTCGGCGACGTCGGTCTGGTAGTACCACGAGGTGAACTGGGGGTCGGCGTCGGCGACCTGGACGGGGCGGCCGAGGGAGCGGGTGAGCTGGGCAGCGGTTTCGTCGAGAGAGTAGCGGAGCAACTCGGCGGCGGCGAGGGGTGTCTGGGGGAAAGCCAGGGGCGCGGCGAGAAGCCACGCCCCCAAGGTGAGAAGTACGGTTTTCATGGTTACTTGCCGACGGTGCGCGGCAGGGACTTGCTGTTCTGGATCAGGTCGACGAGGCGATCGCCGTCCGCGGTATCGGCGGAGAGGGCGGCGGCCATTTTGAAGAAGATGTCGGACTGGTCCATGTAGCCGGTGAAGAGGAAGGCGCCGGGCCCTTCGGCGGAGACGGGGACGCTGGAGCCGGTATGGTCACCGGTGCGGAAGCCGACAGCGAGGCGGCGGAGACCGGGGCCTTCGTTGACGGGGTAGCCGGAGCGGGGATCGAGGCGGTAGGCGGGGCTTCCGAAGTAGGTGGAGTAGGTGCTGGAAGCGGGGTTGGCGGTGGAGTTCACCGGGGCGAACGAACCGGGCATACCGGAGGCGCCGGAGTTGTTGGCCGAACCGGTGCTGGCGTTGATGAAGGGAAGACCGGCGCGGGCGTTGGAGTAGGCGTCGCCGTAGACGGTGACTTCCTGATTGCCGGCGGGGGTGCGGAAGGAGATTTTTTCGGACTTGGCGCGGTTGAAGTATTCTTCGTCGGGGGTGTTGCTGACGCCGATGATGTGCATGGACTGATCGTGGTCGGCGGTGACGACGACGAGGGTGTCTTTATTGGCGCGACGGGCCGCCCAGGCCCGGGCGACGCCGACGGATTTGTCGAATTCGATGGCGTCCCAGATGGTGCCGCCGGCCTGGTTCGGGTGGGACTGTTTGTCGATGGAGGCGGCCTCGACCATGAGAATGAAGGGGGACTGGGAGAAGGAGGTGGAGAGGATTTCGATGGCCTTGGCGGTCATGAGATCGAGCATCGGCTGGTCGGTGAAGGAGCCGAGGTTGGCGACGGGTTCGGAGGCGGGGCGCTGCAGGCCGAGCTTGTCGTAGGCTACGTCCATATTGACGTCAGCGGCGGTTGTGATGCCGTTACTGGCGGGAGCAGGGGCGGCCGAGTATTTGAAGAACCCGAGCGTGGGTTGGCCGTAGGCGATAGACCGGAGCTCGGAGGCGGTGGTGACGTACCGGTAGCCGAGGGTCTGGAACTCGCCGATCAGGTCGCGGCGGTCCGGTCGGCCGGCGGCGGTGAAGGGATCGGCGCCGCCGCCGAAGATGACGTCGAAGGCGGGGCGGCCGTTGAGCATCGGATTTTCGCGATACTGACGGGCGATTTCGAGACGGGACTGGCGGAAGCCGACATAGGCGCCCTGGACGGCGGGCGTGGCGTCAGTGACGGCGGCGGTGGTGACGATGCCCGTGCGGTACTGGTAGCGGCGCTTGAGGTACTGCCAGAGGTTTTCAACACGCGGATTGTCGTTGATAAAGCCGACGGTGGAGGCGTTTTGGAGGCCGTTGAAGCGCCAGCGGCAGTCGTTGCCATCGGCGAAGGTGTTGACGGCGTTCAGGAAGGACTTGTTGCCTGTGGCCCAGGCGGTGCCCGTGTTGGCGGAGTCGGGGACGATGGAGTCGCTGCCGTAGGTCATCGACATACCGGTGACGGGCATTTTGTCCATTTCGAGGAGATCGTCAAAGAAGCCTTCGCGGAAGGAGTTTTTGCCGTTGGCGTCGACGATGGAGCGGGAGACGAGGCGTGCGGCGTCGCGGTAGACGGTGCCCATAGCGTCG
>CAYMTH010000920.1:0-2197 GCA_964393235.1 uncultured Solibacteraceae bacterium
CGGCTGCCGGTTGGCAGCCTGATTGCAGGTTATTTCGACAGGAGGTCTTATGCCGGTCGCGGGGTTGATCGCTATTTTTGTCATTCTCGGCTTATTTTTGAGCATGTTGACCTCGTCACCGCGTTCTCGACCGGCGGAGCGGGACGAGTCCAGTACCGACACACGCCTGTAGCGCATGGGAACGGTTGTAGCGAAACCGGCACGCTACAATGACGGGATGTTGCGGCTGCTGGTAGTGCTGATTTCGACGGTTTGTCTGGCACAGAATCCCGAATTCGATATCTTGATTTCGGGAGGACGGATTCTCGACGGGACGGGCAGCCCGTGGTTTGTGGGCGACGTCGGGATCAAGGGCGACACGATCGTCTACGTCGGGCCCTCGCGCGGGGCGGCGGCGAAGGTGCGGCTCGAGGCGAAGGGCCAGATCGTCTCGCCGGGCTTCATCGATACGCACAGCCACGGGGTGCGCGGCATCTTCGAGGTCCCGAGCGCGGAGAATCAGATCCGGCAGGGCGTGACGACGATCATCGAGGGGCCGGACGGCTCGTCGCCGCTGCCGGTGGGTGATTACCTGTCGCGGTTCGCGAAAGTCCCGGCGACGACGAACTTCGGGCTGATGGTGGGGCAGGGGACCGTACGGCAGCGGGTGATCGGGCTGAACAACCGGCGGGCGAGCCCGGAGGAGCTCGCGAAGATGAAAGACCTGGGGCGGCAGGCGATGCGCGAGGGCGCGTTCGGGCTGTCGACCGGGTTGTTCTACGTTCCGGGCGCGTTTACGTCGACCGAGGAGATCATCGAACTGGCGCGCGAGGCGGGCGAGGCGGGCGGCGTTTATACGTCGCACATGCGCGACGAGGCGGCCAAGATCACCGATTCAGTGAAGGAATTGATCCGGATCGGCGAGGAAGCGGGCATTCCGGCGCAGGTCACGCACCATAAGGTGATGAGCGGGAAGAACTGGGGCAAGTCGGCGGAGACGCTGGCGCTGGTCGAGGCGGCGCGGCGGCGGGGCGTCGATGTAACCATCGATCAGTATCCGTATACGGCGTCGTCGACGGGGCTGGCGGCGCTGGCGCCGAAGTGGGCGCTCGAGGGCGGGCAGAAGGCGTTCCGGGAGCGCGCGGCGGCTCCGGAGGCGCGGGCGCGGATGCGGGCCGAGATCGTGGTGAATCTGAAGGAAGACCGCGGGTCGGGCGATCTGCGGAACGTCGTGTTCGCCAGCTGCGTGGGGGATAAGTCGCTGGCGGGGAAGAACTTGCGGGACCTGACCGGGGCGGACGATTTCGAGAAGGCGTCCGAGCACGTCGTGCGTCTGCTCGAAGCCGGCGGGTGTTCGTGCATCTACCACGCGATTTCCGAGGCCGACGTCGAGCGCATCATGAAGTACCCGGGCACGATGATCGCCTCCGACGGCGGCATTCCGGTGTTCGGGCAGGACGTGCCGCACCCGCGCAACTATGGTACGTTCGCGCGCGTGCTGGGCCGGTATGTGCGGGAAAAGAAAGTCATTACGCTCGAGGACGCGGTGCGGCGGATGACCAGTTTTCCGGCGGCGCGGTTCCGCATCGCCGACCGCGGCCTGCTGCGGCCGGGCATGAAGGCCGACGTCGCGGTGTTCGACGCCGACCGCGTCATCGACAAGTCGGAGTTCGGCAACCCGCACCAGTATTCCGAGGGCTTCTCGCACGTGCTGGTCAACGGCGTGCCGGTGCTGGTGGACGGCAAGATGCAGTCGGCGCGGCCGGGGCGGGCGCTCTACGGGCCGGGGTACCAGCGGTAATGGCGGCGCGGTGCGAGATCCGTCCGGCCGCGCCCGAGGAGATGGAGCTGGTGCGGGACCTGTTCCGGGAGTACCAGGCTTCGCTCGGCATCGACCTGTGTTTTCAGAGCTTTAACGAAGAGCTAGCGGGGCTGCCGGGGCGGTATGCGCCGCCCGGGGGGACGATCCTGCTGGCCGGGGAGGGCGCCGGCGTCGTCGCCATGCGCGGGCTCGACCCGTTCACGGCGGAGATGAAACGGCTCTACGTGCGGCCGGGGCACCGGGGCGCGGGGCTGGGGCGGGTGCTGGCGGAAGCGGTGATCGATGCGGCGCGGGCGCGCGGGTACTCGCGGCTGCGGCTCGACACGCTGCCCTCGATGGGCGCGGCGATCGAACTCTACCGCTCGCTCGGGTTTGTCGAGATCGAGCCGTACACGG
>CAYMTH010000921.1:0-2190 GCA_964393235.1 uncultured Solibacteraceae bacterium
AACCGCGTCTACGCGAGCGTTCTGAACAAGCCGGTGCTGGTGCCGTCGACGGAGGTGACGAGCCTGGGCGCGGCGATGTTCGCGTTCGTGGCGGCGGGCACCTACGACTCGCTGGCCGAGGCGCAGGCGGCGCTGGGGCCGAAGTACCGCACGATCGAACCGGACCCGGCTTCGGTGGGTCCGTACCAGGAGCTGTTCGAGGCGTTCTCGACGCTGTACTTCGCGCTGGGCAATCCGGCGTCGGGGCCGCTGGGACAGGTGCTGCCGGCGCTGCGGCGTGTCGCCGGCCGCGGGTGACGCGGTCGGAACCCTCGCGTTTGATTGTCGTACCCTGAGTTTCGATGGCAGCAAGCAAAGCGTGGCAGACCGCGGGCAGTTTTGCCCTCCTGTTTATCGCCTATCAACTTCCGGAAGCCGTCGGTCAGCGGATGTTCGGCAGCTTCCGGATCCAATCGCAGCTTTTCGTCGTGTTCTTCACGGTGGCGTGTACGGTGGGCGGGCGCCTGGCGGGGAATCCGTTTCGCGCCTACGCGCTCGACGGTCCGTGGTCCGTCTGGCGCGTGACCATTGCTGCCTTTGCTCTGGCGATCGCCTGCAAGCTTCTGACCGTCGCCATCGGGGTGAGCGCCGGCGTCTTCCACCCGGCGCGAAAGCTATCCGCTCCGGCGGCGGATGCGCTGCTCCTCGGGCTCCTGCTGACGTTCATTCCTTCGATCGCGGAGGATATCGTCACTCGCGGTTTCTGGTTTACGCGCTACGGCCGGGGATGGAGCACCGCCGCTTTCGTGGCATTCAGCAGCGTGGTGTACGTGCTCAATCATGTCTTCCGGCTAGCCGCCGGGCTGGGCGAATGGCTTATGCTGCTCAGCTTCGGTGTCGCCTACGGGCTGGCGGTGGCGCGTACGAAGTCCCTGTGGCCGGCCGTCGGTCTGCACTGGGGGTGGAATTTCGGGAATGCGATCGTTGCCGCCGCCTGGCCCTACGCGGTCATCTCGCAGCAGGGCGGGCGGTTGCTGGCGATCGCGGCGCACCTGGTGATGGCGGCGGCCGCGTGGCGCTTCCCGGGGAGCGGCCAGCGGCGCCGGGCTTAACCGGCGATGTACGCGTTCCTGGCGGACGGCCCCAGGGACGATCGCCGGATTGGGAGTCAAACGACGGATTCCGGGAGTCTCCGGGTCGTCGCCGGGAGTCTGAAACCGGGGTTCTGAAAGGCTAAGTCCTTATTTTCCAGTGACTCTTGGGAGTCACTTGCAAAAAATACATTTTCTCTCGCTGCCCTTCCTTCGGAAACCGAGGGGCGCAGCGGCGGGAGAAAATGTACTCCCCTCTATTGTTATTTTAGCAGGGGCGGACCAAGCGATTTTCCGATCTGTCTTCGGAAATAATTGAAAATAAAATGCTTATAGAATCCGCGAGACGTGTGAACGCCGTTAGGCGACGGCCGTTTCGCCGACGGTGAGGACGCCGGGATCCTCGCTAAAGATCAGTTGCAGCTTGGAGACGACTTCCTGGTACTGCGTGTCGTCGAGGTTGAACGTGGCTTCGATTTCGCGAAAATCGGGTTCGCCGAACTCTTCCACCAGGTCTTCGCACACGGTGACCTTGATGCGGTTGCGGGTCAGGTGAACCGCGTCGAGGCCGCCGTAGCTCGAGTAGGACTGGTCGTTGACTTCGAAATAGTAGGTCGTGTCGGTGAACTCGATGACCTTCGAAAACGACAGGACCGACGGCATATCGCCGTCGTTCGCCGGAGGCTGGGCAAACATCACATTGGCGGTAATGGCGCCGGCATTGGCATCGATATAGGTGGCTTCGAATCGCATACCTGGACAGGCGCGGTCGGCGGTCCGGAGTTGTCAACTACTTCGCGGCGCCGATGGCGTAGAGCGCGTTGGCGGTGCGGATGTACATGCGATCGTTGTCGATGGCCGGGGTGGCGTAGATGTCGGCGTCGAAGTCGTTGATGGCGAGGATCTCCCAATCGCCGGTGGCGCGGAGCACGACCATCTTGCCGTGTTCGCTGGCGATATAGATCCGGCCGCCGACGGCGACCGGGGAGGCGTAGTAATCTTCGAGGGCGCCGGTCAGACGGGCCTGCTTGAGGACCTTGCCGGTGCGGGCGTCGAGCGAGGTGGCGATGCCGCCATTGCGGAAGAGGAAGACGATGCCGTCGTGGACGAGCGGGGACGG
>CAYMTH010000922.1:0-2188 GCA_964393235.1 uncultured Solibacteraceae bacterium
CGGCGGCGAGCGGCAGTCCGACAAGCACGATCTGCGCGAGGCCCGCCCAGACGGTGTTGCGCAGCGCGTCGGTGCACTGCAGCGCTTCGGAATCGTGGTGCAGCGCGTGGGTGCGCCACAGCAGCGGCACGCGGTGCTGCAGGCGGTGGAGGCCATACTGCAGCAGGTCCCAGAGGAAGGCGTAGGCGAGGGCGCCGGCGGTCCACTGCCAGAAGCCCTCGAGACGGACGGCGGCGAGCGGGGACCGGGGCAGCAGGCGCTCGATGCCGGCGAAGGCGAAGTTGAACGCCGCCAGTGCGAGGGCGAGCAGGAAGGCGAGGGCGAAGTTAAAGAAGCGGTCCGGCGGACCGGCATCGCGACCGGCGGGCCAGCGGCGCTCGGCCGCGGCAATCAGCATTACGGTAGCGCCGTAAACCGGGAAGGGGCTCGCGACGGCAACGAGCCACTCCGGAATCGATTCCATCAGCACAGTCATGAAAGATCGTACGTGAATATTCTCTCATCCCCGGGGCGTGGCATGATGAGGACGATGCGCCTGTCCGTCCTGCTGCTTTTCGCCATCCCCGCGCTGGCCGACACGCCTTCGGCGCCGCGCTGCCCGGCCGGGATGACGCTCCTCGCGGCGGGCCGGTTTACGTTCGGACCGGAGGGCGTATCGCCGGACGACCCGTACTTCGCGCCGGCGGCCGCGCACGACGTCGCGGCCTTCTGCCTGGACGCGCGCGAGGTGACGGTGGCCGCGTTCCGCCGCACGGCGCAGCCCGCGCGCAGCGGCGAGTGCCCGGAGCAGACCGACGGCCGCGCCGCGGTGAACTGCGTGACGCAGACGCAGGCCATCGAGCATTGCCGGGCGCGGGGCGGGCGGCTGCCGAACGAGATCGAATGGGAGTATGCGGCGCGCGGCCGCGCGGGGCGCAGGTTCGCCTGGGGCAATGCGCCGGCGCCGTATGACCCGCTGCGGCCGGGCGTCTGCCTGATGCGGCAGGAGCGCACCGGGTCGGCCGGGCCGTGCGCGCCGGGGGCGAGCCGCGCCGACCGGACGCCCGAGGGCATCTTCGACCTTGGCCACAATGTGTCGGAATGGACCGCGACGCTGCTCGGCGGGCGGGTCGTCATTCGCGGCGGCAACTGGGCGGACCGCACCATGGAACCGGTAACCGCGCAGCGCTTCGCGCGCGAGCCCGGCTACACGTCGCCGACCGTCGGCTTCCGCTGCGCCGCCAATCCGCGCTAGGCGGGCGGAGCGGGCTTGCCGGCCATCGTCCAGAGCGCTTCCAGGCCGTACCAGTAGGCCTGATCGCCGCTACCGGCATAGCGGATCACGTTGGTGATCCAGGAGCATGGGAACTCGGTCCGCACCGCTTCCGGCGCGGACACGGAGCCGTCGTAGCCGTCGACTTTGTATTCGCCCTTGCTGACCAGATCGCGCACCCGGTCCCCGTCTTTCATGCGGTAGGAGATCGTCCCCATGCCGTCCTTCTTCACGCGTTCGAAGTCGGACTTCGCGTCGTCGAAGAGGATGGAGGAGTCCTTGCGCTGCGGCGTGAACTTGCCGCCCTTCGAAGAGCCGAGCGGAACCAGCTTCAGGTTCTTGGCGCACTGCGTGCACTGGTAAGGCTGTTTGTAGGTGCAGTCGCGCTGCCGGAGCGAAACCTGGAAGTTCTGCAGATAGAGCTTGACGCCGGCCCCCATGTTGGCGCGGGCGGAGGAGATCACTTCCGGCATCGGCCGCGCGGTGTCGCCCGGGGCGACGTACGGGATGCCGGACCGCATATCGAAGTCGCGCGTGGTGCCGTTGGCGTCGAGCAGCTTCTCCTGTTTGTCGAAGAACGTCTTCTGCGTCAGGCCCCACCCGCGGCTGAAGCTCCAGCGTTCGGGGTTGGTGATGTTCTCCTTGAAAATCGACTTGTCGCCGGTATTAGCCCAGTCGATGCCGATGGTGACGTACTCCCGGCCGCCGAAGCGCTTGGTGTGCTGCGCGCCGCTTTCGTGGAGAAAGATGAACTTGAGGATCTCGACGGGGGTGTTGCCTCTCTTCCGGAGGATCGCCTTTCCGGGGCCGGCGGGCGTGGAGACGCGCAGTTCATCGACCAGCTCGCTGATGGTTTCGTCCGTCTTGCCGGCTTCGAGCTTTTTGATCTCCTCGTCCATCGGCAGCCAGAAAACGGCGCGTCCGGCGAGCTGCCCG
>CAYMTH010000923.1:0-1464 GCA_964393235.1 uncultured Solibacteraceae bacterium
CAGGTGGTGGAAGGGCAGGAGTTGGTGGCGAAGATCGCGCGGGTGCCGCGCGGGCCGGGGGATAAGCCGCAGACGCCGGTGCGGATGAGCCGCGTGACGATTACGCGGGTACCGGATCCGGCGGCGGCGCCGAAGCCGGCCGCGCCGAAGCCGGCTGTAGCGAAGCCCGCGGCGGCGAAACCGGCCGTTTCCGGGAGCGCGCCGGTGAAGAAGGCCGTTCCGGCGACGTCGACAGCGAAGCCGGTGGTGAAGCCCTCGCCGACGGCGACGACGACCACGACTCCGGCGACGAAGAAGTAGGCGCGAGGTTAATCGAGGGGGATCTCGAAGTAGAAGAGCTCCTTGCCGGAGGCTGCTTCGGTGATCCCCGAGATGTAGAGCGACGTGCCGCGGGTGTGGCCGTTCTGGAAGTAGAAGAAGCCGTGGGCGGAGTCGCCCGGGGGGAGCATTTTCGCGGAGAACGCGCGCTCGATGATCACCTCATTCTTGAGGGGATTTTTGGGGATTTTGACGCGGGAGCCGCCGGTGGGGATGGGGCTGTTGGAGATGCGGGGGCGGGCGCCGGCTTTGAGGTAGAGCACGTCCGGGGCGGGGGTGTTGTCGACTTTGCGGCCGCGGGGGGCGACGTAGGTGACCTGGAGATGGTCAAAGCGGACGGTGCCCTTGCCGTTGTTCTTCATGACGACGAGGACGGGGAGGACGCCGTGCTCGTAGGGATTGAGCTTGCCGAAGGCGGTTTTGGCCTCCTCGGGGTCGTCGAAGGGCTGGACGGCGATGGTAAGGCCGTCGATGGTCTGTTTGGTCCCGTAGGACTCGGCCGGTTCGGGGCGGAACGGGGGATCGTTCTTGCCGGCCCAGAGGGTGGCCGCTATACTCAAGAAAAGTAAAAGGTTCTTGGCGCTGCTCATCTTTTTTCTCTACCGCCTGCTGCAGGTTGTCGGAACTCCGCTTATCGTACTGTACCTTTTGTGGCGGGGCGCGCGAAACCGCGACTGGCTGCGTTCGATCCCGGAGCGGTTCGGCGGGCTCCCCTTTCGCGTGACGGCGCCGGGGGGGATCTGGTTGCATGCGGTGTCGGTCGGGGAGGTGTTGAGCGCGGGCACGTTGCTGAAGACTTTGCGGGAGCGGCTGCCGGACACGCCCCTTTATGTTTCGGTGACGACGACGACGGGGCATGCGCTGGCGCTCGAGAAGCTGGGCGGGTTGGCGGACGGGGTGTTTTATACGCCGCTCGACTACTGTTTCGCGGTGCGGCGGGTGTTGCGGGCGATGCGGCCGAGCCTGCTGGTGGTGATGGAAACCGAGATCTGGCCCAATTTGTGGCGGGAAACGAAGCGGACGGGGGCGGGATTGCTGGTGGTGAACGCGCGGATTTCCGACCGGGCGCTGCCGCGGTACGAGCGATTCCGGGGGTTTTTTGAGCCGGTTCGGCGGATTCCGGACGCGATATACGCGCATAGCGAG
>CAYMTH010000923.1:1474-2184 GCA_964393235.1 uncultured Solibacteraceae bacterium
CGAGCAGGACGTGGAGCGGTATCGGGGGCTGGGGGCGGCGCGGGTGGAGCTGGGGCGGAATCTGAAGTACGACTTTTATCCGGAGCGGATCCGGACGAGCCCTGAGGTCAAGGCCTGGGTGGAGGCGCGGGGGGCGCAGCAGGTGGTGATTGCGGCGTCGACGATGCCGGGGGCGGATGCGAGCGACGGGGACGAGGACGACTGGGCGCTGGACGCCTACGAGGCGCTGGCCGGGCCGGGGTTGTTGTGGATCCACGTGCCTCGGCGGCCGGAGCGGTTCGCGGTGGCGGCGGAGAAGATGGCGGCGCGGGGCGTGCGGTTTGTGCGGCGGACGGAGTTGCGGGTCGTGGAACTGCCGGAGGTGCTGTTGCTGGATACGCTGGGGGAGTTGAGCGGGCTGTTCGTGCTGGCGGACGTGGTGTTCATGGGCGGGACGCTGGTGCGGCGCGGCGGGCACAACATTCTGGAGCCCGCGTTCTTCGGGAAACCGGTTATCGCGGGGCCGCATATGGAGAATTTCGCCGAGATTGCGCGGGAGTTCACCGGGGCCGGGGCGCTGGTGCGGATTGGCGGGGCGGGGGAGCTGGCGGGGGCGCTGCGGGAGTTGCTGGCGCGGCCGGGAGAGGTGGGGGAGCGGGCGCGGCTGCTGGCGGAGTCGAAGCGGGGGGCGACGGGGATTGCGGTGGAGGCGGCGGTGGAGGTGTTGGAGT
>CAYMTH010000924.1:0-2183 GCA_964393235.1 uncultured Solibacteraceae bacterium
CGATTCCCTCCTCAACTCCGACGCCTACACCGACCAGCTCACCCTCTTCTTCCTGAATAAGTTCAAGGTCACCCGCACCCACGAGTCCATATCCGTCCCCGCCCGCACCGTCTTCTATAACTTCGTCCGCTCCTTTGTCCAGGCCGACCGCCCCTACGACCAGTTCGTCCGCGAACTCCTCGCCGCCAACGGCGAAGTCGACTCCCAGCCCGGCACCCAGTTCTTCGCCCGCTGGATGGACGTCAACAACCCCATCCAGGACTCCTGGGACGATACCACCGACAAGATCACCACCACCTTCCTCGGCTTCAAAACCGAGTGCATCTCCTGTCATAACGGCCGCGCCCATCTCGAGAAAATCAACCTCTGGCTCACCCGCCGCACCCGCCAGCAGTTCTGGCAAACCTCCGCCTTCCTCTCCCGGATGTACTTCATCCGCTGGGGTGACGGTTTCCGCCCCCGCGTCGTTCTCATCGATCGCGACTACGGCTCCTACTCCGGCGCCGTCAACCCCGCCAGCCCCGGCAACCGCCCCGCCCGCACCAACGCCGTCGTCGAACCCCAGTTCATCCTCAATCAAGAGCCCCCGCAATCCGACAACTGGCGCCAGGAACTCGGCCGCATTATCACCGCCGACCGCCAGTTCGCCCGCGCCACCGCTAACCACTTCTGGGCCTACTTCTTCGGCCACGGCATCGTCGATCCCCCCGAAGCCTGGGACTTCACCCGCACCGGCCCCGGCGCTCCCCCCGAAGGCTGGCCCTCCCAAAACGCCCACCCTCAACTCCTCGAGGACCTCGCCGACTTCTTCATCCGCAACAACTACCAGCTGAAACCCCTCATTCGCCAAATCGTCACCTCCGACGCCTACCAGCTCTCCAGCCGATACGAGGGGGAATGGCAGCCGGCCTATATCCGCTACTTCGCGCGCTTTGATGCCCGCCGCCTCTCCGCCGAGCAGCTCTACGATTCCCTCATCACCGCCACCCGCACCGAACAGCCGATGACCGTCGTCGGCTTCCCCAATGCGCTACGCTACGCCAACCAGCTTCCCGACGCCACCGAACCAACCACCGATTTCCGCGTCGTTGATTTCCTCAACCAGGCCGGCCGCGGCAACTGGGTCACCATCGATCGCTCCGAAGAACCCACCCTCTTGGGTCTTCTGTTCGGTATGAACGAAGCCCAGGTCGTTCAGCGCTCCATGGGTACCTCCAGCGCCGCCATTACCTCCCGCAACCAGGTCATCCGCATCGACGCCATGCCCATCTCCGACGAAGAGGCCATCCGCAAGATGTACCTCGCCACGCTCACCCGCTACCCGTCGGACGCCGAAATGGCCGCCGTGCTGCGCTACCGCTCCGGCCCCCGCGCCCAGTGGCTCAGCGACCTGCAGTGGGCCCTGCTCAATAAGCTCGACTTCAGCTTTAACTATTAGGAAACCGCCGCGATGCCCATCCCCCCCCGCCCGAACTGCCCCGGCCATCTCCCCATCACCCGCCGGCACTTCCTCTTCTCGTCCGCCAGCGCCTCGCTCGCCGCCGCCGAAACCATCTCCGCCCAGGGCGTCTCCACTCGCAATACCGCCCGCTCGGTGGTTTTCTTCAATTTGAACGGCGGCCCCAGCCACCTTGATACCTTCGATCCCAAGGACGGCCCCTGGAATCCACGCGACGTCGATCTCCGCCAGTCCGGCCCGTTCGTCTATTCCAACCGCTATTTCCCGAAACTCACGAAGCACTTCAACGACCTCCTGCTCATCCGCTCCGCCGCCGGCTGGGAAGCCGCCCACGAGCGCGGCCAGTTCTACATGCAGACGGCCCACCCGCAGAACCCGGCCCTCGCCGGCGAAACGCCGCACATCGGTGCCGTCCTCGCCAAAGAGAAGGGAAGTACTGGTATTCTCCCTCCCTTCCTGAGCTTCAACCAGACCGGCCTTCAGGGTGCCAAGTTCCTCGGCGGGCTCTATGAGCCCATGATGCCCCCAGCCACCCGCACCGGCATCACCACCCTTTCCCACAACCACTTCGGCACCGTCGCCCAAAGCCAGGCCCGCTTTGAGAGACGGTTCGGCCTCCTCGAAGCCCTCGACGCGCCCCTCCGCAACGTCCCTCTCAATGAGGCCATGGCCGCCTACGCCGGCTACTACTCCCGCGCCCGCGCCATGATGTACAACGAGGCCG
>CAYMTH010000925.1:0-1036 GCA_964393235.1 uncultured Solibacteraceae bacterium
TGACGGAGTGGTAGGAGCGGGCGGTGGCGATGGCGATTTCGGCGAGTTGGACGGGATCGGGGTCGGCGACGATGGCGCAATCGGCGAAGGCGAGGACGCCGTCGTGGCCGAAGGCTTTGTCGTTGACGCAGACGAACATGATGGAGGAGACGGTTTTGACGCCGGGGGCGGGGCCGACGGCGTGGAGGGCGGCGCGGACGGTATCGGCGGTGGTGTTGGCGGCGCCGCCGACGAAGCCGTCGGCGTCACCGGCGGCGACCATGAGGGCGGCGTGGTAGAGGGGTTGTTTGGCGAGGGCGCGGGCTTCGAGTTCGGTCATGCCCTTGGCGCGGCGGCGTTCGTAGAGGATGCGCCAGTAGCGGTCGTCGGCGGGGCCGTCGATGAGGATGGGAGCGGCGAGGCGGTCGGCGTCGAGGCGGGCGGCGGCTTCGCGGACGCGCGGGTCGGCGCCTTCGGGGAAGACGATGCGGCGGCGGGAGGGGAGGCGTTGGAGGCGTTGTTTCTGGCGGTCGAGGAAGGCGGCGGCGGAATCGGGGAGGGCCATCGACCCTATTGTATCGACGCCGGCGCGACGAATCTGCGATAGACTTTTGGTTTGGGGAATCCCGAACTTCTATGCGGAAAAAAGTAACCGTTATCGGCGCCGGCAATGTCGGCGCGAATTGCGCTCTGCGCATCGCTGATCAGGAGCTGGCGGATGTGGTGCTGTTGGATATTGCCGACGGCATTCCCCAGGGCAAAGGCCTGGACATCCTGCAGTCGGGCCCGGTGCAGGGCTACGACGTGAGCATCAAGGGGACCACGGACTACGCCGACACGGCGGGGTCGGACATCGTGGTGATTACGGCGGGCATCGCGCGGAAGCCGGGCATGAGCCGCGACGATTTGTTGGCGATCAACAACGACGTGGTTCGGGCGGCGGCGGAGAACTCGATCAAGTATTCGCCGAACGCGATTCTGATTCTGGTGACGAACCCGCTGGACGTGATGTGCTGGGCGGCGTGGCGGGCGACGGGTCTGCCGAAGAACCGGGTGA
>CAYMTH010000925.1:1046-2175 GCA_964393235.1 uncultured Solibacteraceae bacterium
GAAGGAAGCGATGGAAGCGACCGGGCGCACGAAGCTGGACACGGCGCGGTTCCGGACGTTCCTGGGCGAGGCGTTGACCGTTTCGGTGGAGAACATTTCGGCGCTGGTGCTGGGTGGGCACGGCGACGCGATGGTGCCGATCACGCGGTTGACGAACGTGAGCGGGATTCCGTTGAGCGAGCTGCTCGACAAGGAAACGATCGACGCGATCGTGACGCGGACGCAGAACGGCGGCGCGGAGATCGTGAAGTACCTGAAGACGGGCAGCGCGTATTATGCGCCGTCGGCGTCGACGGTGGAGATGGTCGAATCGATTTTGAAGGACAAGAAGAAGGTTCTGCCGTGCGCGGCGCTGCTGGAAGGCGAGTACGGCGTGAACGGGATCTTCTTCGGCGTGGCGGTGAAGCTGGGCGCGAACGGGATCGAGAAGATCTACGAAGTGGCGCTGACGGACGACGAGAAGGCGCTGCTGGCCAAGAGCGCTGCCGGCGTGCAGGAGATGGTCGACGTTCTGAAGGCGAAGGAGACCGCGTAGGAACTCGCGCAGCGTTTTTGTGTTTGATGAAGGCCGGAAGATGAAAGTCATCCGGCCTTTCTCGTATAATCAGGCAGTTCCAAAATTCTCCGGAGGCAATATTACAGAATGGACCAGCAAACCGTCCAAATCGTAGCCGGCCTACTCGCCGCGCTGTGCGTTGTTGTGATCATTATGCGCCGTAAGAGCAAGTCGGGTCAGAGCACCAAAGAAGACGACTTTTAAAGCGCGGCCGGTTGGGATAGATCGAGGTTGGCGATGAGTGTAAAGGCGGGAGGTGTGTCTCCGCGCCGGGCGAAGCAGGAAGAAGCCCGGCCGGAGATCGATCCGAAGGCTTCGAAGTTCCGTTTGCGACTGTCGTATTCGCCCATCCACCGTTGGGGCGTGTACGCGGAGGAACGGATCCCGAAGGGGGGGAAGATCATTGAATACACCGGCGAACGGATCAGCCGGCGGGAGACGAAGCGGCGGTACGAAGAGCGCAAGGAGAACTATCTCTTTACGCTGAACAGCTACTGGACCGTTGACGGGGCGGTGGGGGGCAGCGGGGCGCAGTACATCAACCACTGCTGCGATCCGAACTGTTTTTCGCAG
>CAYMTH010000926.1:0-322 GCA_964393235.1 uncultured Solibacteraceae bacterium
CCACGTGCCCGGAGCCCTACGTCGCCATCGATGTCCCGCCGGGCCGCGAAACCCGCTGGCGCTACACCTACACCTTCTTCACGGAGCCACCCCAACCATGAGCCTCAACCGCCGCCGTTTCCTCTCGCTCGGCGCCGCCGCCGCGGCCGCCTCCCACGCCGCGCCCCCGCCCGAAGTCGCCGCCCGCTACGCCAAGATCGACGCCGCCCTCAAACAACCCGTACTGAAGAAGGAACTCTTCAAGTCGCCAGTCATCATCGAGTCGCTTGAACTCCTCCGCCTCGGCGACAGCTTCCTGTGCCGCGTCCGCTCCCGCGACGGC
>CAYMTH010000926.1:332-2173 GCA_964393235.1 uncultured Solibacteraceae bacterium
TCGGTTGGACACACCGGCATGGCCACGCTCTGGCCCATTTTCCTCAAGAATCTCCGCCCCTTCTTCCTCGGTAAGGACGCCCGCGAACTCGACCTCATCCTCGAAAAGGTCTTCATCTACGGCTTCAATTTCCGCTACGACGGCATCTCGATCGGCACCCCGCTCGCCACTATCGAGTTCGCCATTCTCGACATGCTCGGCCGCATCGCCGGCAAGTCCGTCGGCGAACTCGTTGGCAGGATCAACAACCCCGACGTCGCCCTCTATATGGCCACCGAGTGGCGCGAAAAACCGGTCGACGAATCCATCGAGCTCATCAAGAAGGCGGTCGCCGAGTTCGACATCCACGCGCTCAAGATCAAGGTCGGCGGCCTCATGTTCATGACCACCGACATGTACGCCAAGGGCCCCGACCAGCGCACCGAAAAGATCGTCCCGCTCGTCCGCAAGACCTTCGGCGACAAGATGGCGCTCTACGCCGACTCCAACAGCTTCTACACCGTGCCGGAGGCCATCCGCGTCGGCCGCCTCCTCGAACAGTACAAGTTCCGCTACTTCGAGGAGCCGGTCATGTACGACAACATCGAAGAGATCAAGGCCGTCGCCGACGCCTTGACCATCCCCATCGCCAACGGCGAGCAGGACCACAGCTTCTATAACTTCCGCTGGCTTCTCGGCCACAACGGCATCGACGTCGTCCAGCCCGATATCTACTACTTCGGCGGCCTCATTCGATCCCTTCGCGTCGCCCGCATGGCCCACGCCGTCGGCAAGACCTGCGTGCCCCACATGTCCGGCGGCGGCCTCGGCTTCCTCTACAACATCCACTGCGTCTCGGTGCTGCCCAACGCCGATCCGCACCACGAGTTCAAGGGCCTCAAGACGCTCGTCCAGTACGAGTGCAAGACCTCTCCCCTCAAGGTCGCCGACGGCAAGATGAAGGTGCCCACCGGCCCCGGCTGGGGTGTCGAAATCGACCCCGCCTGGGCGGCCAGACATCAGGTTGTCCGGATGTAGGCCGCCCCGCCGGAACGCCGTCTACTGGCTATCCCCCGACGGCCCGAAGATGCCCGGCACCTTCCCGCCCATCGGCCGTAGATACGCGCTCAACTGCCCGCGGTGATGCACCGAATGCTTCATCGCCAGCGAGATGTAATTCACCGCGGGCAGATTCATCATCCCGAAGAAATCGATCGGCGTCGCCAACTGCTCCGCGCTCATCGCCTTCACGCGGTCCAGCGCCGCGAAGACCTTGTCTTTGTAATAGGCCACCGCGTCGTCCGGCGTCATGATTCCACATGCGTCCGAATCGTCCGGCGGCGGCGCGAACGCCCCATCCGCGATCGAGTTCAGCAGCCACGCGTCTTCAAGCGGCAGGTGCCGGATCAGCCCCAGCCCCGTCTTCGACTTCCCGTCCGGCGTATACCCCAGCCGGTCCGCCGGCGCCGCCGCCAGCACCCTCAAAGTCGTCTGCATCTCATAGGCAAAATCGCCCGTCAAAAAGTCGGCGACAATCTTCGCTTCGGTCGCAGTCATGGTCAATCTCCTCTAGTTCGCGAGCGGAGGTCCGCCCGGTATCAGTATCTTACCCCGCCGCCCCGCCGCCGCATGCCTCCGCGCCGTAAATTTCGCCGTCAGGTACTCGCCCATATACACCCGCCCCGCGATCGTCTCCCCGCTCAGTTTCCCCGCGAACGTATACGGAATCAGGTCCCCCGGCGAACGCTCCGTACTCTGCAGCCGCACCTCGTCGCCTTCGATCGTGCCGTAGGCGTCGCGCGTCGAGAACTCGCCCCGGTGCGTCCCCTCCAGCCGGCTCCCGGCCTGCTCCAGCGTCCACG
>CAYMTH010000927.1:0-2169 GCA_964393235.1 uncultured Solibacteraceae bacterium
GTCCGGGGCCCTCGATCATCGTCTGCACGTCGTACTCCCACGCCCGCCGCGTCAATTCGCCCAGCGTCTTCAGCTCGGCAAACTGCGCCTCGTCGCTCGCGTCCGCCAGCGACCCCGGCCGCAGTCCGTCGCCCAGCGAGAAGCTCACGTCGTGCTTCTGGAAAATCTTGCAGATATCGTCGAAATACTCGTACAAAAAGTTCTGCTTGTGGTTCTTCACCATCCACTCGGCCAGAATCGACCCGCCCCGGCTCACGATCCCCGTGATCCGCTTCGTCGTCATCGGCACGTACTGGATCAGTACGCCCGCGTGGATCGTCATATAGTCGACGCCCTGCTCGGCCTGCTCTTCAATCACCTCCAGCATCACGTTCCGGTTCAGATCCTCCACCCGCCGCACACGCGACAGGGCTTCGTAAATGGGTACCGTCCCGATCGGCACCGGCGAGTTCGCGATGATCGCCTTCCGGATCAGCGGAATGTCACCGCCCGTCGAAAGGTCCATCACCGTATCGGCCCCGTACTTCACCGAGTAGCGCAGCTTTTCCAGCTCCCCCTCCACGTCCGAAGTGGTCGCACTGTTGCCGATATTGGCGTTGATCTTGCACGACGACGCCACGCCGATCGCCATCGGCTCCAGCGCGCTGTGATTGATGTTGGCCGGGATGATCATCCGTCCCCGCGCCACTTCGTCGCGCACGGTCTCGGCCGTCAGCCGTTCCCGTTTCGCCACGTATTCCATTTCGCCGGTGATGATGCCCTTCCGGGCATAGTGCATCTGCGTCCGGACCGCGTCGTTCGCGCGCGCGGCCACCCATTCACTTCGGATTCCCATGTGGACTATTATCTCATCCGTGAAAGTCGGTACGAGCGAGACATCGGACTGTGCAGGTGGGCCGCGGCGGAACGGAGATCGCTCCGGATTCGTGAACGCAGTGCGTCCAACCGGGCGCCCCGGCCCGTGCGTCTCCCATGCCCGTATCGATCCCCGCATTCCCGGCTGTCGCAACCGTCCGTTGCCTATCGCCCTGAGCGCCTCTGTATCCCGACATTCTGAATGGCAATCTTCGTCGATACCGCGGCCATCGACGCGTTGAACACCGTGAACGGCGCTTCGGCGCCCGGGTGTTTCTTGCGAATCCAGTGCTCGGCGGCGACGATCCCGCCCAGCAGCCCAAACTTGATCGCCGCCCCTTGCGCCCCGAACCGCCCGTCGCCGCTCCGCAGAAACGGCGTCATCTCCCGCCCTCCCATGCTTGACCCCACATCGGCCGCTGTCGCCGCCGTCAATGCAACCACGCTCGTCCGGTACAACACCGTCCGCCACCGCGGACGCGGCTTTCCATCTTCGCCATGCATCGAGCATCCGGCCAACAAAAGGACCATCGTCCATTGCTTCATGGAATCAGTGTTCCCGTTCCCCCGGTGCCTGCCCAGACGCCGGCCGTACCGGGAAACAGCGGAAATCGGCCCATCGGATTTCCCCGACCGCAGTACGGACTACAGCCGCCGGTCAGCAGAGGATACTGCTGCCCCCGCGACTCTATCCCCACCGAAAAGAAAATTCTTAAGAATTTCTCGTCCGTCCACCCACTAACAACTCGAGTGCCGCGGTCGGCGCTCTTCTCGTATGTCAACCAGAAGTCGTCTTACATCTGGCAGCCGCGTCGGAGACGTCGAATGATCGGCGGACGCAGCGCTTCCCTCTCGGCGGGATTCCAATGGATCCTTGCCGGCAGCGTCTCTTCGGCTGCCGCCAACTGGGGTGTGATTGTTCTCCTGGCCCGCTTCGGTTCGCCGGAGACCCTCGGCGCCTACGCCCTCGGACTGTCGATGGCCAGCGTCGCCTACGCCCTCAGCGGCCTGGAACTGCGCACACTGCAGGTCACCCAGCAATCCGAGGACCCTGCCTTCAGCGATTACTTCGGCTTGCGCGTGGTCACCAGCCTCGCCGCGCTCGCCGTACTCTCTCTGCTGGCGGGGCGGGAATCCACATTCACTGCCTGGGCGGTAATGGCTGTTTCCGCGGGCCGAGCATTCGACGCGGTGAGCGACATCTTCTACGCGCGGTTCCAAGTGGTCAATCGCCTCGACCGCATTAGCATCAGCCAGATCCTCCGCGCCACGCTGACCGCGACACCCCCGGCCAAGCCTCCCATCGCTCTCCTG
>CAYMTH010000928.1:0-2166 GCA_964393235.1 uncultured Solibacteraceae bacterium
GGGCTGCGCGCAGACCTATAAAGTGCCGCCCGCCGGCTGGAAACCCGAGGGCTGGAACCCGCCGGCCGCCGCCCCCGGCGCGCGCGTCGATTTCGGCGCCGCGGAGATGCTCAAGACGTGGCAGTTCTGGGTGCTGTGGGTGGTCTACTTCCTCGGCAGTTCCATCGGACTGACCGCGATCGGTGAATCGGCGCCGCTCGTGAAGGAGCTCGCTGGCAGCGCCGCGGTGATGACGGGCGGCGTCGCGCTCGGCGTCATGTCGCTGTTCAACGGCGTCGGCCGGCTCATCTGGGGCGCGGCTTCCGACAAGGTGGGCAAGCAGAAGGTCGTCTACGCGATGTTCGCGCTTTCGCTCGCCACCTGCGCGCTGCTGCTGCCGGGCACCTCTGATTTCTGGCGCGTGCTGGCGGGCATCTGCGTGGTGGGCTTCTGCTACGGCGGCTATCTCGCGCTGATGCCCTCGCTCGCCGCTGAATATTACGGCGCGAAAAACATCGGCGCGAACTACGGCCTGCTGTTCACGGCCTGGGGCGCGGCCGGCTTCACGATTCCGCGCTACATCGCCACGATCCTCGAAGAACAGAAGAAGGCGGGCGCCGTCGCGGCCGGCTACGACCAGATGTTCTACACGCTCGCCGGACTCGCCGCCGTCGGCCTCGCCGTCACCTTCTTCCTGCGCAAGCCCGCCCGCTAAAGCGAGCGCAGATAGGCCACCGAGGCGCGCACGCTGTCGAGCGGATCGCCCGGCGTCTGGTCCTGCTCGATGAAGTAGTGATCCACGCGCGCCTTCTCCGCGGCCGCCAGAATCGCCTTGAAATCCAGCGTTCCGTGCCCGACTTCCTTGAAGGCGGACGGCGGGATCCCGAACTCGCCCTTCGGCCGGGGCACGTTCGCAGCCAGGTCCTTCAAGTGCAGCGAGCCTACGCGCCCGCTCCACTTCGCGATGAGTTTCGCCGGGTCCTCGCCCCCGATGGCCGCCCAGAAAACGTCGATTTCGAGTTTCGCCTCCGGGTGCAGTTCCTTGTGGAGCTTGTCGATAAACCGCGCGCCCGGCTCGCCCTCGAACTCGAAAGCGTGGTTGTGATAGTAGAAGCCCAGTCCCGCCTTCCGGCACGCCTCGGCGGCCTGGTTCAGCGCCGTGATCGAGTTCTCCCGCTCGCCCGGCAGCAGGTAGCTCACGCCGATCCGCCGCACCCCGTGCTGCTTGGCCAGCGCGATCAACGCCGGCAGCGTCGGCTTCTCGGCCGGCACGGGCTGCTTCATCCGCGCCAGCATCGCGCCCCACGCCTCCCACGCCCCGGTGATCACCGCGGAGTCGATGAACAGGTGCTTCGGCTGCAGGCCGGCCGCGCGGATAAACGCGCTGTGCTCGCGCAGATTCACGGCGCGGACCTCCAGTTCAACAATCCCCGCCGCGGCCAGTGCACGGTAGGTCTCTTCGGGTTTGGCGGCCAGCGGCCCCCGCACGGTATACAGATTCAGGCCCAGCGGGCGCGACAGGCGCGCGGCGGCCAACGCAAGGACGAATTCGCGACGGAGCATCGTGCTCCCAATTCTACAACCGCGGCGCGGCTTCGATCACGGCCTGCTCAAACGCGTCCAACGCGTCGACGAAAAAGTGATCCTTCGACGGGATGAACACAAGCTCCGGCGGCCCGTCGAGTTCCTCCACTACCGCCCGCAACTCGTCCACAGGGCCGAACTCGTCGTTCGTCGAATGAATGAAAGTGCGCGGGACCAGACAAGGGTCGAGGTAGGAGCGGTCCTTGTAGACAGTCGGGAAGCCCGCAGCGATGATCTTCTTCAGGTCCGGCCGCTGCGCCCCGATCCGCAGCGCGATGCGCGACCCGAACGAGAAACCGGCGATCATCGCCGGCAGGTGCGGGTAGCGCGACCGCAGCCATTCCAGGCACGTCCGCGCGTCTTCCGTTTCCCCGATGCCGTGATCGTACGTCCCCTCGCTCAGATTCACGCCCCGGTAGTTGAACCGCAGCACCACCGCACCGGCCTTGCGCAGCCCGCGCGCGATCCGGTAGACCACCTTGTTGTGCATCGTCCCGCCGTGCTGCGGATGCGGATGGCACACCAGCGCCGCAAAGCGCGGCGCGCCCTCCTCCGGTTCTTCCAACAGCGCTTCCAGCTTGCCCGCCGGCCCGGCCAGCAACA
>CAYMTH010000929.1:0-2162 GCA_964393235.1 uncultured Solibacteraceae bacterium
CGCCTCCATCAGCGTCTTGATCTGCGCCCGCGTCAACGGCCCGCTCAGGTACGAAAGCGCCCACCGCGTCTCGAACACCTCGAGCTCCCCGCGGTGCACGTTGCTCATCAGGAAGATCCGCGCCTTCAGGCTCGACAGCAACTGGTCCAGCGCCGCCCGGTTCGCCGCCCCGCCCGAAGCCGCCGCCGCGCCCTCCAGTCCCTCGATCAGCCGCATCTTGTCCCGGTCCGTCTGCAGCCGCCCGATCAGCCACGTCCCGCAATTCGCCAGGCCCTTGTAGTCCAGGTCCACCGGGTTCTGCGTCGCCAGCACCACGCCCACCCCGAACGCCCGCGCCTGCTTCAACAAGGTCAGCAGCGGCTGCTTCGACGGCGGATTCGCCACCGGCGGGAAGTACCCGAAGATCTCGTCCATGTACACGATCGCCCGCAGGCTCGACGTCCCCGGCTGCGTCCGCATCCACGACACCACCTGGTTCAGCAGCAGCGAGACGAAAAACATCCGCTCGGCGTCGCTCAAATGCGCGATCGAGAAAATCGAGTGCCGCGGCCGCCCCGTCTCCGTGTAGAGCAGGGAACCGATGTCGAGCGCGTCCCCTTCCAGCCACGCCTCGAACCCCGGCGACGCCAGCAGGTTGTTCAGCGCGATCGCCAGCTCAAACCGCTCCTTCGACGGGAAGAACGCCTCGATCTCCAGCACCCCGATCCGCGTCACCGGCGGCTTCTGAATCTGCTGAATCAACGTCGCCAGGTCCAGGTCGTTTCCGTTCATCCACGCGTTCTCGATCAGCTTGCTGATCAGAATGTGCTCCCGCGACTGGATCGGATCCGCCGTAATACTCATCAGCGCCAGCAGCGCCGTCGCCGTCGACTGGATCCGCTCCCGCATCGCCTCGCGGTCTTCCCGCATCTCCTCGGAAGGCGCTCCGAACGACCGCAGCACCGACACCGGAAACCCCGCCGACGATCCCGGCGTGTAGATCGTAAAGTCCGCCGACTCCCGCAACCGCCGCACCCGCGCCCCGTCCTGTCCCCAGTCGCCGAGGCCCTTCTTCCATTTCCCCGCCGTCTCCTCGGCCAGTTGTTCCCGCGTCAATCCCTTCTTCCGCGCGTCTTCCTCGTTCACCCACGGCGCGAAGTCCCCCGGCGCAAGATCCGGAAAATTCAGCAGCAGGTTCGAAAGGTCTCCCTTCGGATCGATGATCAACGCCGGAATCCCGTCGATCGCCGCCTCCTCCAACAACCCGACGCACAGGCCCGTCTTGCCGCTCCCCGTCATGCCTACGCACACCGCGTGCGTCACCAGGTCCTTGGAGTCCAGCAGCATCAAGCCGTCTTGTTTCTTGCCTAGATAAAATACGCCGAGCTTTTCGAAATCCTGCATAGGCTCTAGTCTACAATCGCGAGTATGGAACTAAAAGGGAAGAAGGTCGCCATCCTCGTCGACCAGATGTATCAGGAAATGGAAGTCTGGGTCCCCCTCTACCGCCTCCAGGAAGCCGGCGTCGAGACCATCACTGTGGGCGCCGAAGCGGGCAAAACCTACCCCAGCAAACTCGGCTATCCCTGCGTCGCGCAGAAGTCCTATGACCAGGTTTCGGCCGATGACTTCGACGGCATCGTCGTCCCCGGCGGCTTCGCCCCCGACCACATCCGCCGCCACCCCAAGGCCAATCAACTCGTCGCCGACATCAACGCCCAGGGCAAGCTCGTCGCCGCCATCTGCCACGGCCCCTGGGTCCTCTGCTCGGCCCACGGCATGCTCAAGGGCCGCAAAGCCACCAGCTTTTTCGCCATCAAGGACGACGTCATCAACGCCGGCGCCGAATGGTCCGACGCGGCGGTCGTCGTCGACAACAACCTCGTCACCAGCCGCAAGCCCGAGGATCTCCCCGCCTTCTGCGTCGCCTGCATCGACGTCCTCAAGAAGTAAAATCGAGGGACGTCATGATCCGCCCCGCCGCGCTCTTTGCCACCGCCGTCCTCGCGTTCGCCCAGGACGGCGCCACCCGCGATAACTGGCCCCACTACGGCGGCCAGCCCAGCGCGTGGCGGTACAGCGCCCTCGATCAGGTAAACGCCCAAAACGTCGCGCGCCTCGCCCCGGTGTGGTCCTTCCAGACCGGGGACAACGAGGGCGGCCTCCAGGCCACGCCCATCGTG
>CAYMTH010000930.1:0-2162 GCA_964393235.1 uncultured Solibacteraceae bacterium
TTGCCCGCCCGGACCCCGGCCTTCTCCCGCCGGCGGCGGCAGCAGGCCCAGCGCCATGGCCGCCCGCGCTTCCCGGCGCAGTTCGGCCGAATCCTTGAGCGCCGTCAGCTTCGCCTTCTGCTCGGCCGACAGGAAGCTCACCGCCTGCTCGGACACCTTCGCCCGGTTGGCCTGCATCTGCTTCCGCAGTTCGCGCAGCTCGATCATCTGCTTACCGACGGCGTTCGAGTCGTTGCTCCCGGCCTGCATCGTATCGCGCAGCGCCCGGGCCTTCGTCCGCATCTGCTCGGCCACCGGCTTGTTCGTCTCGTGCCCGGCCTTGACCGCATCGCGGATCTGCGTCACCTGCGCGTCGGTCAGGCTCAGGTAGGTCTTCAGCGCGTCGACGCCGCC
Source organism: uncultured Solibacteraceae bacterium (assembly GCA_964393235.1). Lineage (GTDB taxonomy): Bacteria > Acidobacteriota > Terriglobia > Bryobacterales > Bryobacteraceae. The sequence goes on from CAYMTH010000930.1 coordinate 394, forward strand.
GCGAGCGCCATGGTGACGCCCCGGAGGCTGCGCCACCGCCGTCGCGATCGCAAGAATGGGGATGATCAATTTCTTCAACATGACTCGATTTCCTTTGTGTGGGGTTGGCTGAACCTCGTTTTCTCAGCCTCTGAACGTATAAACGCGGACCGGCCGGAAAGGTTGGTTAAGGAACGGCTAAATCCCGGGGCACAATAGAAATGCGGACATGCGGCTCAACGAACGGCAGATCAACATCCTGGTCGGCACGGCGCTCGCGGCCCTGCTCCCGCTCGCCTGGCTGCAGTACCGCTGGATCAGCGAGGTCAGCGAGGCCGAGGAGCAGCGCCGCACCCTCGCCCTCCGCGTCACCCTCGAGCGCATCTCCGCTTCACCGAGGACAACGGCCGCTGGCGCGCCGAGGCCTGGGACGCCGCCGCCCAGCGCCTGGTCCCCGTCGAAACGCCCGCCTGGTGGTCCCCCGCCCGCCGCCGCAACGGCCCCATCCTCGCCGACCCGCCCGCCCTGCTCGGCGACCTCGGCGCGGTCGCCGTCGAGCTCGACGCCGACCGCATCCTCAACGACTACCTCCCCCGCCTCATCCAGCGCCACACCGCCAACGGCTACCTCGAGGAGTTCACCTTCCGCGTCGTCCCCGCCGCCCAGCCCCCCGCCGGCGACGCCTCCGCCGGCCTCTTCCGCCGCCCCCTCCGCGGCCGCCTCGCCGAGCAGTTCCCCGCCTTCCGCAAGAAGGGCCGCCTGTTCGGCGCCGCCCCCGACAGCGGCGGCATCTGGCGCCTGGAAGCCAGCCGCGAGGGCGGCGCCCTCGGCACGCTCGTCGACCGCACCCGCCTCCGCAACCTCGCCGTCAGCGGCGTCACGCTCCTGTTCCTCGCCGGCGCCCTGCTCGCCCTCGGCCACGCCCTGCGCCGCGCCCAGCGCCTGGCCGCCATGCAGCTCGAGTTCACCGCCGGCGTCTCCCACGAGCTCCGCACGCCGCTCGCCGTCATCGTCTCGGCCGGCGACAACCTCGCCGGCGGCTACGTCGCCGACCCCGCCAAGGTCCGCGAATACGGCGCCCTGGTCCGCGACGAAGGCGCCCGCCTCACCGCCATGGTCGACCAGGTCCTCCGCTTCAGCGAGTTCGAGTCCGGCCGCGTCCCCCTGACCAAACACCCCGTCACCCTCGCCAGCGTGCTCGCCACCCTCGAACGCGAGGGCGTTCCCTGCACCGCCGTCTGCGACGACGCCCCCTTCTCCGCCGACCCGGCCGCCCTCCACGTCGCCCTCCGCAACCTGGTCGAGAACGCCGTCCGCCACGGCGCCGGCAAAGCGGTCACCGTCCGCGCCTCGAAGCACGGCGCCACCGTCGAGTTCGCCGTCGAAGACCGCGGCCCCGGCATCGCCCCGGCCGACCTCCCGCACCTGTTCGAACCCTTCTACCGCGGCGCCGCCAGCCGCGCCGAGCAGCGTAAGGGCTCCGGCCTCGGCCTCGCCCTCGTCGACCGCGTCGCCCGCGCCCACGGCGGCTCCGTCCGCGCCGAAAACGTCCCCGGCGGCGGCGCCCGCTTCACCCTCACCCTCCCGAGCGAATAACCATGGCCATCCTGCTCCTGATCGAAGACGAACCCGGCATCCGGCTCACCCTCACCGACCGCCTCACCGCCGAAGGCCACACCGTCGAAACCCGCGCCGACGGCCCGTCCGGCCTCGACGCCGCCCGCCGCTCGGGCTACGACCTCATCCTGCTCGACGTCATGCTCCCCGGCCTCGACGGCTTCGGCGTCCTG
>CAYMTH010000931.1:0-2150 GCA_964393235.1 uncultured Solibacteraceae bacterium
GGCTTCACGGAGGAGTCGAATCGTCGCCATAGATCCCTTATTCTTGTCATACTTGTGAAACCGGAATGAATCGACGTGAGTGGCTGCGATTAGGGAGTGCGCTGGGCCCGGGCCTGTCGTTGGGCGCCTGGCAGGCGGCGCCCCCGTATCCGGGCGTGGCGTACCGGAACTACGCGCATTGTTTGCCGGCCTATCTGCGGGAACTGGCGCTGGCGGCCTACAAGCGGCGTAACGAGGATCTGGCGAAGGTGACGACGCCGGAGGCGGCGGCGGAGCGGCGGCGCTGGGCGCGGCAGAAGTTCTGGTCGCTGATCGGCGGGCAGCCGGAGCGGACGGCGTTGAACGCGCGGGTGACGGGTTCGTTTGAGCGGCCGGGGTATCGCGTCGATAAGGTGGTGTTCGAATCGCGGGCGGGGTTCCACGTGACAGGCAACCTGTATGTGCCGGCGCGCGGGCGGCGGCCGATGCCGGCGGTGCTGGTGCAGATGGGGCATTCACCGATCGGGAAGGCGTATCCGTCGTATCAGCGGCTGTGCCAGGGGCTGGTGAAGCTCGGGTTCGTCGTCTTCGGATTCGACCCGATGGGGCAGGGCGAGCGGATTTATTATCCGGACGGTTCGGGGCGGCGGTCGCGGCTGCCGTCGGTGGACGACGAGCATTCCAACGGCGGCCGGCAGATGCTGCTGACCGGCGACACGGCGACGCGGTTGCAGGCGTGGGACGCGGTGCGGGCGGTGGATTATCTGACGTCGCTGCCGTTCGTCGACCGGACGCGGATCGGCACGACGGGGCAATCGGGCGGCGCGACGAACTCGATGATGCTGGTGGCGCTCGACGACCGCGTGGATGTGGCGGCGCTGTCGAGCGCGATCAACGAGAACTTCGCGTGCGCGGGATTCGCGGCGCCGGGTTCGACCGACGACGCCGAGCAGAACTTCATCGACTCCGGCCCGAACAACTTCGACCGCTGGGACCTGCTGTACCCGTTCGCGCCGAAGCCGCTGCTGATCAGCGTGAGCGAAAAGGATTTCTTCGGCACCTACTCGCCGCAGTACATGGCGTCGGGGTGGGAGGAGTTCCAGAAGCTGAAGCGGTTTTACGAAGTGATGGGCAAGCCGGAGCACCTGGCGTGGGGTTCGACGCCGCTGCCGCATTCGCTGGCGTATGATTCGCGTCTGCAGATCTACAACTGGTTCCTGAAGTGGTTCCGGCCGGAGGCGAAGCCGGTGACCGAAGAGCCGCCGACACAGCCCGAGCCCGAGGACACGCTGCTGTGCACCGAATCCGGCAGCACGGTGAAGAGTCTGAACAGCCTGACGCCGTACCAGATGAACCGGCGGCGGCTGGGGCGGATGACGCCCGTGCCGCTGGAGCGACTTCTGCGGCTGGACCGTCCGCCGGCCGATACCTATCGCACACTGCGGCGAGTGGTCAGCCGGGGCGTGGAGATCGAGGCGCTGGAGATCCCGGCGGCGCCGCACGTTTATCTGCCCGCGTGGCTGTTTCTGCCGCGTCCGGCGCGGGGCACGCGTCCGCTGATCATCGCTCTGGCGGCGGCGGGCCGGAACACGGACTGGCACGAGGACGAACTGTACCAGAACCTGGCGCTGCAGGGCTTCGCGGTGTGTGTGCCGGACCTGCGCGGGCTGGGTGACCTGATGCCGGAGATGGCGCCGGGCAACCCGCGGCACGCGCGGTCGCACAACGACGAAGAGGCCTACGCGTGGGCGGGGCTGATGCTGGGCAAGCCGATGCTGGGGCAGCGCGTGACCGACATCCTGTCGGTGGTGCGGGCGGCGAAGGCGCATCCGGCGCTGCAGAACCGGACGATTCTGTTGGCGGCGCAGGGGAAGCTGACGGTGCCGGCGCAGTTCGCCTCGGCGCTGACGGCGAACATCAACCGGGTGCTGGTGACGGGTGGGTTGTCGTCGTTCCGGAGCGTCGTCGAAAACGAGAACTACGGTCACGCGTTCGTTAACTTTCTGCCCGGATTGCTGGAGCACACCGATCTGCCGGAGGTGGCGGCGCAGTCGCAGGCGCGGAAGGTGATGATGGCCGGGATGATCGACGGGGCGGGGCGGCGGTTGCCGGCCGACGAGGTGCGGAAGCTCTATGAGCGGACGCGAAACCTCGAGGTGCTCGACCAGGCG
>CAYMTH010000932.1:0-256 GCA_964393235.1 uncultured Solibacteraceae bacterium
GAACAGGAGCACGTCCTGGCCTTCTTCGTCGCGGAAGTACTCGGCGACGGTGAGGCCGGAGAGGCCGACGCGGAGGCGGGCGCCGGGCGGCTCGGTCATCTGGCCGTAGATGAGGGCCACTTTGGACTTCATGTAGTCTTCGGGGTCGAGGACGCCCGATTCCTGCATTTCGAGCCAGAGGTCGTTGCCTTCGCGGGTGCGTTCGCCGACGCCGGCGAACACGGAGACGCCGCCGTGCTTCATGGCGATGTTGTTG
>CAYMTH010000932.1:266-2143 GCA_964393235.1 uncultured Solibacteraceae bacterium
CGTTTCGAGCATGGTCTGCGAGGTGGCCTGTTCTTCGAAGGACGGCGCGGGCCGGTGGATGGGGTAGAACTTCTTGGCGTTGACCGGGCCCATCTTGTCGACGGGCTGGCCGATGACGTTCAGCACGCGGCCGAGCGTTTCCGGGCCGACGGGCACCGTGACGGGCGCGCCGAGGCTGATGGCCTGCATGCCGCGGACCATGCCCTCGGTGGGCTGGAGCGCGATGGTACGCACGCGGTTTTCGCCGATGTGCTGCGCGACTTCGCAGATGATGTCGATGGGGTCCGGGACGTTGAAGCCTTCGGAAGTGATGCGGATGGCGGTGCGGATGGGCGGTACGTTGCCTTCCGGAAACTGAATGTCAATGGCCGGTCCGGCGACCTGAATGACCTTGCCGGCGGCGGTGGTGGCGGTAGACATGTTCGATCAAAACTCCTTGCGCGCTCGCGCTTACTCCAGCGCCGAGGCGCCGCTGACGACTTCGATAATTTCGCGGGTGATGCTGGCCTGGCGCACGCGGTTCATGTACAAGGTCAGCCGTTCAATCACATCGGCGGCGTTGGACGACGCGGCGTCCATGGCCGTCATACGGGCGGCATGCTCGGCGGCGGCCGACTCGAGCAGCGCGCGGTAGATCACGGTTTCGACATACCGGGGCAGCAGAGTGGCCAGCAGCTCTTCCGCCGGCTGTTCAAAAATGTAGTCCGTGGCGGACTGTTCCTTGGGCAGCGGCACGGGCAGGAGCTGGATGACGTCCAGTTTCTGCGAGATGACGCTCTTGAATTCGTTATAGATGACGTAGACGGAATCGACTTCGCCGGCGGCGTAGCGCTCGACGATCTTGCGGCCGAGGGTGGCGGCGTCGGCGTACTTGGGGGCCTTGGTGAGGTTGAAGGTTTCGCCGGCGATGGTAAAGTTGCGGCGACGGAAGTAGTCGCGCGCCTTCTTGCCGACGGCCTCGATTTCCCAGGTTTTGCCTTCTTTGTCCTCGGTGAGGAACTTCTGCGCGCCGCGGTTGATGTTGGTGCTGAAGGCGCCGGCGAGACCGCGGTCGGCGTTGATGATCAGGGCGAGCACCTTTTTCTCTTCGCGCTCGGCGAGGAGGGGGTGGTTCGCGGCGGACTCATTGCCTTTGGCGGCGGCGGCGACGTTGGCGAGCAGGTGGCGCAGCGAGTTGGCGTAGGGACGCGCGGCGATCACGGCGTCCTGGGCGCGGCGGAGTTTGGCCGCCGAGACCATCTTCATGGCCTTCGTGATCTGCTGCGTGTTTTTTACCGACCGGATGCGCCGGCGGAAGTCGATTAACGATGGCATGGCTTACGCCTGGAACCGGCCCTTGAAGTCGTTGAGGGCCTTGTTCATCTCTTCCTTGATCTCGTTGGAGAGTTCCTTCTTTTCCTTGATCGAGGGGAGGAGGTTGGGGTAAGCGGACTCGACGAAGGCGTAGAGTTCGGTTTCGAAGCGGCGGCAGGACTCGACCGGGAGGTCATCGGTGGCGCCGGAGGTGCCGGCGTAGATGATGAGCACCTGCTTTTCGACGGGCAGCGGCTGGTACTGGGCCTGCTTGAGCAGTTCAGTGAGGCGCTGGCCGCGGGCGAGCTGCTTCTGCGACGCGGCGTCGAGTTCGGAGCCGAACTGGGCGAACGCGGCGAGAGCGCGGTACTGGGCGAGTTCGAGACGGAGCGAGCCGGCGACCTGGCGCATGGCCTTGATCTGCGCGTTGCCGCCGACGCGGCTGACCGAGATACCGACGTTGATGGCCGGGCGGATGTTCGAATTGAACAGGTCGGCTTCGAGGAAGATCTGGCCGTCGGTGATCGAAATCACGTTGGTCGGGATGTAGGCCGAGACGTCGCCGGCCTGGGTCTCGATGACCG
>CAYMTH010000933.1:0-1157 GCA_964393235.1 uncultured Solibacteraceae bacterium
GGTGGGCGAGGCGCTGGGAGAGGGCGGGGCCGAGGCCGGTGTTGCCGACGCTGGCGTTGGTGTGGGCGGAGATGGCGGAGAAGGTTTCGAAGACGGAGGCGAGGCTGTCGTCGGGGATGCCGATGCCGGTGTCCTCGACGTGGAAGTGGAGGCCGTTGGGGGTGGCGTCGAGGTGGACGGAGACGGAGCCGAGGGAGGTGAACTTGATGGCGTTGTCGACGAGGTTGACGAGGATCTGGCGGACGCGGAGCGGGTCGGCGAGGTGGAGGTCGGGAACGGCGGGGGAGCAGGAGAAGTCTAGATTGAGGCTTTTGGCGGCGGCTTTGGGCTGGAACAGCGGGAGGATTTCGCGGACGAGCTGCGCGGGCGGGTAGGCGCGGGGATGGACGGTGAGACGGTGCTGTTCGATGCGGGTGAGGTCGAGCACCTCTTCGAGGATGCCGAGGAGGGCGCGGGCGGCTTCGCGGGCGGCGGCGAGATTGGTGCGCTGTTCGGGGACGAGGGGGCCGGCGTCGATGAGTTCGAGCATGCCGAGGACGCCGTTCATGGGGGAGCGGATCTCGTGGCTGATCTGGGCGAGGAAGCGCATTTTGGCCTGGCTGGCGGTTTCGGCGCGGGCGCGTGCGGCGGCGAGTTCGTCGTAGGCGCGTTTTTGCTCGGTGATGTCCTCGATGAGAGCGAGGCCGAGCGGGGTGGCGCCGCGGCGGCCGGGGAGGATGGTGGCGGTGACGGCGGCCCAGAGGATGCCGCCGTCGCTGCGGATGTAGCGTTTTTCGACGCGGAAGAAGCTTTTTTCGGCCTGGAAGAGTTCGTGGGAGATGTGGGCGCAGCTGGGTGCGTCTTCGGGGTGGGTGTAATCGATGATGGTTTTGCCGACCATGGATTCGGCTGGGAAGCCGAGCATGCGGGCGAAGGCGGAGTTGGCCTGGATGATGCGGAGATCGGCGTCGACGGTGGCGATGCCGATGGGGGCCTCCTCGAAGATCTGGCGGAAGCGTTCTTCGCTGGCGTGGAAGGCGTCTTCGATGTCGCGCCAGCGGCTGATGTCGGTGACGGCGCCGACGATGCGGGAGGGTTTGCCGTCGGGAGTGGAGAGGATGTAGCCGCGGTCGAGGACGTGGATGTAGCGGTTTAGACGGTGGTGGAGGAAGCGGTAT
>CAYMTH010000933.1:1167-2140 GCA_964393235.1 uncultured Solibacteraceae bacterium
GGGTGGATGCGGTTGAACCATTGGTCGCGAGGCGATTGGCCGGGGGCGGCGGGGCCGGCCAAATCGTGATAGGCGTCGTTGGCCCAGAGGGTGCCGGCGGCCACATCCCAGTCCCAGAGGCCGTCGGTGGTGGAGTGGGTGAGGAGGTCGATGCGTTCGGCGGAGCGGTGGAGGGCGGCGCGGGTGCGGATTTCGGCGGAGATGTCCTGGGAGATGCCGACGATGTGGTGCACCGTACCGTCAGGGTCGAGGAGGGGGCGGAGGTGGACACGGGCGGGGATGGAAGAGCCGTCGCGGTGAGAGACGGGATACTCACCGGTCCAGGGTTGTCCGGACCAGACGACGTCGAGAATGCGGCGGGCCTCGTCGCCGGCGTTGCGGGTGGTGACGGCGTGGATATTGCGGCCGATGGCGTCGGCGGCGGAGTAGCCGTAGAAGCGGGCGGCGGCCTCGTTCCAGAAGACGATCCGTTCGTCGCGGTCGACGGCGATGACGGCGTCGGGGAGTGATTCCAGCAGACTGTTCAACAGGCTTGGGCCGGCGGAGCGGCCGGAACCGGACGGGAAAGGCGATCCCGCGGAGGAATCCGTCGAGTTAGGCATGGACACCGAACCTAAGTTTGGATGGCATAAGTGTACCGCGCGCGGGCCCCGGTTGGGAGGGGTGGTGCGCGGGCGTCGCGCGAGGGAGTATGCTAATTGGGCTGCGCAGGGCAGCAAAGGAGCGAGAACGGATGAAGTGGACAGCGGTTTTATTGGGTCTTTTGGCGGCCGGCGCGGGGATGGCGCAGCCGCCGCGCATCTTCAACACGGTGAAGACAAAGCTGGCGCAGGGCAAGCAGGTGGTGGGCGGGACGGTGTCGTCGTCGGATCCGGACATCTATTGCGCGATGGCTTCGAGCGGGTTCGACTTTACGTGGATCGAGATGCAGCACAGCCCGCTGACTTACTCGGAAGTGGCGCGGATGATTTAT
>CAYMTH010000934.1:0-2138 GCA_964393235.1 uncultured Solibacteraceae bacterium
CCGGCGGCCGCGATGACGCCGATCGTGGTGAAAACGAACCCGGCGATCATGGCCCGGGAGGCGAGCTGGTCGAGCGTGCGCAGCGGCGGCAGACGATGGAAAAACGCCGGCGGCTGCTTCGTCTTCAGGTGCTTTTCCTGCATCAGGTAGAAGACGCTGGAGACGGCCATGAACAGGGTGCAGGTGAACCCGGCGATGTTGAGCAGGACGTGGCCGAGCAGCCAGGCGTCGCGCAGCCCGGAGTCGGGCCAGGCCGGCAGGTTCTTCGCGGTGGCGCCGACGGCGGTCAGCGCGGCGACCATTGGGAAGGCGATCAAACCGAGCGAAGAGAAGTCGTAAATCCAGTTGACGACGAGGAAGACGATGGCGAGGACCAGCGCCAGCAGCGTAATCGTCTGGTGGAAGTCCTGCGCGGCGAGGTGGCCGTTGGCCATCGACTGTTCAACGATGGCGACGAAGTGGAACACCACGGCGACGGCGAAGGCGCCCTGCGCCGGACGGTAGAGCGCGCTGCTCCGGCGGAGCAGGAAGTCAGCGACATAAACGAGTCCCGCGGCGTACAGAAACGCGGCGACACGCAGCCAAAACTGGCTCATCTCCTGCATTTTTACCAGTATAGCCTGAGGGGTAAAGCCGGGATAGGCGAGTTGGAGTTAGGATAGGGACATGGCAGCGAGGAACTTACCGCGGATCTCGCCGGAAGAGTACCTGGACGAGGAATCGTTTACTGCTGCAAACCGGCTGTAAAGAGATGTACGTCTAACCGGACGTCCTGGTCGTCTGCGGCACGCTCGCCCGCATGGAAGGCCGCCCGAACGTCATCACCAATCCGGTCTTCGTCGCGGAAGTTCTGTCCCCCGGTACCGAAGGCGACTACCGTGGCGCGAAATCGCGCGAATACCGAGCCACGCCGTCAATCCAACAATACGCTCTGCTCTCGCAGGACAAGCCGCTCGTCGAGAACCATACCCGGGCCGAAAATGGCGTCTGGTAGATCAGCGAGGTCAGCGGCCTCGAGTTCGAGTGCCGCTTCTCCGCGCTCGGTTGTGGCGCCCCGATGGCGGCCCTTTACGAGGGCGTCCTCGAAGCCGCCGAGGGCTAGTCGGCCTTCTTGGCGACGCACTCCATAACCACGTCGCGCCCTTCGACGGAGATGGTGACCTTCATCTCTTTACCCGACAGCTTCGCCTTGTTATTGATGCGCATCTGGTTCCCGTTGCGCTCCATCAGAAGAACCCAGGTGAGTTCTTCACCCTTCACCTTTCCCTCGTGAATGGCGATTTCGCCCATGTGGGAGCTGACCGATCCGGTCAGATTCTCACCGTCCGCCTTGAGGTCGAAGGTGAGCGTCATGGGTCCGTTGTCGGTCTGGACATCCCCCTTCCACTTGCCGTTGATATCGGCGGCGAAGGAGAGCGCGGCGGCGGCGATGCCAATGAGGATGGAGCGGACGAGTTGCATACCTTGAGCATAGCCGAATATCTTGGTATTTCCACCCTATGACGCCGCAAGAAACCGCCCAGCACCTCGGATTGACTTTTGAGAAGCAAACGCCCGGCTATCTCAACCTCTGCATCCGCACCGGAAACCAGCTTTGGAGCTCCGGCCACGTGAGCACGCTCAAGGGCAAGCTCGGCGGCGGCCTGACGACGAAGGAAGGCTACGCGGCGGCGCGCGAGTGCGCGGCCAAGATCCTCAACTCGGTCTGGAACGCCCACGGCACGCTTGACGGGCTGCGCGTCATCAAGGTGCTCGGCTGCGTCAACTCCGACCCCTCGTTCGTCGAGCAGCACCTGGTGATCAACGGCGCCTCCGACCTTCTGCACGAAGTCTTCGGCAAGGACGGCGACGGCTACCACGCCCGGTCCGCCCTCGGCTTCGCCTCGTTGCCTACGGGCGCCGCGGTGGAAGTGGAAGTGATCTTCGAAGTGAAGGGATAAGCATCGGGACGCGCTCTTTGTAGACGCGATACACGTCGCCGAACGTCCGCTCGAGGTCCCGCTCCTCGAAGTGAATCCCGATCAGGATATACAACGTCATGGCCGCCGCGAACAGCAGGCGGCCATGCGTCATTCTGGGCGCCGCCCACAGCGTCAGAATCACGCCAAGGTAGATCGGGTGCCGCACGATCGTATAGA
>CAYMTH010000935.1:0-2136 GCA_964393235.1 uncultured Solibacteraceae bacterium
CGGCGCGGTCCTTGCTCACCGTTACGAACCGCTTGGAATCGGCGCCGAAGACGGAACCGAGCACCCAGTTCTCGTGGTTGCCGATCTTGTAGAGTTCCTTGCCGCTGGCCGTTTCAAAAACGTGCACCGTATTGTCGGCGCAACCGACGGCGACGCGCGACCCATCTGGCGCTATGGAAGCCCCGAATACAGTGTCGTTGGTTAAGGTGGCGGCGTGACGCTGCTTCCCTGCCCTGACGTCCCAGATCTGTACTTCGCCGAACTGCGCCGGAGTGCCGCCGCCGGCGACGAGCGTCGCGCCGTCGGCGCTATAGGCGATGGAGAGGATGCGCTCTGACTTGCCGGCCAGTCGCTGGACGAGTTTTGTTCCATCGGCGCTGTGCACAAGCACTTCGCGGTTTCCCGAGACGGCGATCTGCTGGCCGTCGGGCGACCAGCGGAGCGCGGAGATCACCGGCGGCTGCAGGTAGACAGAGGGCGCGTTAGTGCTGGTTTCAACCGGCGTATCGTCGACGGCGCCGGCCGCGATCCAGGCCCGCATCCGGTCGATGTCGGCCGCCGCGAGGGCCGCCTGTCCGAGCGGCATGCGCGGTTTCATGGCGCCGGTCATGTAACGCACTGTAAGGCTTTCATCCGGTTTTGCAGAAACGAACCCGGGACCGCGCTTTCCGCCCTTGGCGAATGCGGCGTAGGATGTAACGTCGAGACCGGACGCCGCCGAGGCCGGGTGGTGGCAACCCTGGCAGTGCGTCTGCAACAGCGGTCGGATTTCGCGGTGAAAGCTGGGTTGCGCCACAAGCGGCAACCCGGCCAGAACCACGAGAAACGGCAAGAATCTGGGTGTCATGCGCTTCCTGAAATGGATTTCCGGTTCGCGGGCGCGGACCCGCGAACGTCTCGCAGTATATCGAACTCGCAATTGTGTCTGTAACGCCATCGCGATAAGCTGATTCCAACCCCTGGAGTCTATTTTGACGAAGTTGCTTCCGCTCGCGATTTTCTTTTCGCTCGTTGCCCTGGCCGCCGATATTGGCGGCAAGTGGATTGCCCAGATTCCCGGACGCGACGGCCAGACACGCGAAGTGGTCTACCAGTTCCGCGTCGATGGGGACAAACTGACCGGGACCATGACAGGCCCGCAGGGCGCCGATATCGCCATCTCGGACGGCAGGATCGATGGGGACCGCATCTCATTCACCGTCAAACTGGAGTTCAACGGCGCCAGCATGGTCCGCAACTATTCGGGAGTTGTCGCGGGCGATGAGATTCGCATGAAGAGCCAGACGCAGCGGGGCGCGCAGGAGTTCACCGCCAAGCGCGCCAAGTAATTGCTGCGACCGTGGCCGCTCTCGTTGTATGATGGAAAGGTTGGCCGGATCGTGCGCCCGTAGCTCAGCTGGATAGAGCGTTTGCCTCCGGAGCAAAAGGTCAGAGGTTCGAATCCTCTCGGGCGTACCACTTGATTAAAGACTGTGCGTGAGCGCGTCTTCCGGCCCAGTCCCCCCAAATGAGGGTGAACGGCATCCCCTCCGCGCATCGCTCCGGGACTCTGGTTCCATGTTTCCCAAGATGATTTCGCCGACCTGGAAAATTCAGCCTGAGATGCGGGGAAATCGAACGCGACGCAGGGGTTTACCCCTACACCCTGCGGCGATTGCTGCCGAAGGATATGGATACAGCGATCAAAGTAGAGGATTTTGAGCAGCACTTCTGCTCATCTTCGGCTTTCCTGTCTCTCATATGGCCCTCACCGTCCGTCGTCTCGTCATTCTCATTCTGGCCGGCTGCACTCTAGCCGCGGCAGACTTCACGTTCTATGCGACCCTCCGCGCCGGGCAGCCCGCGAACGCCGGCTGGGAGATGGGTCTCGGCACCACGGCCGCGGCCGACCAGTCGACCGGGCAGTTCCGGTGGTCGAACAGCAGCCCCTTCTGGCGCTCCGGCGGCCAGCCGCAGAACTTCCGCATCGGCTGGCAATCCTCGACGCAAACCGCCTATGTCACCGTGTTTGATAGCTCCAACACGCCCTGGACCCGCCAGTTGACCAACTCGGGGCCGGCAGTCGGCGTCAATACAACCTGGACCTTTCCCGCCGCCGGATTCTTCACGCAGGCGGCCGCGACTGGCCGGCCGGCC
>CAYMTH010000936.1:0-1231 GCA_964393235.1 uncultured Solibacteraceae bacterium
CGCGCGCGTCTCGAGAGACGCTGGTGGTGAAGCCGGACTGGGACGTGGGGGCGGCCGGGGGCGTGCATTATGTGCGGGGGGAGGAGGAGTTGCGGGCGGCTTTGGCGGCGTGCCGGGAGAAGTACGGCAACGCCGTGATCGAAGAATACATTCCGGGCGGAGCGGAGTCGATGCGGACGTTGACGGTGGTGTGCGGGGCGGAAGGGGAAATCGTGGCCGCGGCGACGATGCGGAAGTGGCGGCAGACGCCGGAGTCGGGCGGGGTGACGGTTGTGGGGGAATCGACGCATGAACCGGCGATATTGGAGCAGATGCGGCCGCTGTTCCGGCGATGGAAATGGCTGGGCGCGGCGGAGGTGGAGTTGAAGCGCGACGCTCGGGACGGGAGTTTCCGGGTGATCGAGGTGAACCCGCGGTGGCCGGGGTATGCGGGTTTTTTGGGGGAGATCTATCCGGGAATGGTGGTGGCGGCGGCGCGGTTGGCGGTGGGCGAGGCGGTGAAGGCGGAGACGTACCCGGCGTACGAAGCGGGGCGATGGCACACGCGCGTGGCCGAGTTGGGATGGGAGGCCTGGCGGTGGCCCTGGGCGGCACTGCGCGGGGTGGCGCAGACGTTGAGCGACCCGCTCCCGGTGGTGAACCGGGTCTGGCAGGGCGGGCGGTGGGAGTACCCGTTGTTCGCCGTGAGGATAGATGATCAGGTGCCGCAGAAGGTGCGGTAGCCGGGGTTGCCGCCGGGGTCGGGATGGGCGTAGCGGTCGAGGCCGGGACGTTCGTTGAAGGGATCGGCGAGGACGGCGAGGAGGGCTTCGAAGGGGGCGAGGTCGTCGCCGGCGGCGGCGGCGAGGGCTTCTTCGACGAGGTGGTTGCGGGGGATGTAGGCGGGATTGACGCGGTTCATGCGGGCGGCGAAATCGGGGGCGCGGCGGGATTGCCAGCGGGTGGCCCATTTCTGGAAGGGGGCGGGATCGACGAGGTGATCGGCGAGGGTTCCGGCGGCGAGGCGGCGGAAGGCGAGGGTGAAATCGGCGCGCTCCTTTTCGAGGAGGGCGAGGAAGCCGGCGGCGAGGTCCTGGTCGGCGGGCTGGAAGGGTTCGGCGAGGCCGAGCTTGGCGCGCATGCCGTCGAGCCAGCGCGCGCGGAAGCGCGTGGCGAAGTCGCCGAGCGCGTCGTTCGCGTGCGCGATCGCCGTCGGCTCGTCGTCCGGCGACAGGAGCGGCACCATCGCCTC
>CAYMTH010000936.1:1241-2136 GCA_964393235.1 uncultured Solibacteraceae bacterium
TGCCGTCGAGCCAGCGGGCATCGTAGGCGGGGGAGAACTGGCGGAGAGATTCCGTCGCGAGGTCGATGGATTTCTCTTCGTTTTCGTCGATGAGGGGGAGGAGGGTTTCGGCGAAGCGGGAGAGGTTCCAGAGGGCGATGGAGGGCTGCTGGCCGTAGGCGTAGCGGCCGTATTGATCGATGGAACTGAAGACGGTATCGGGGCTGTAGGCGTCCATGAAGGCGCAAGGGCCATAGTCGATCGTTTCGCCGGAGATGGCCATATTGTCGGTGTTCATGACGCCGTGGATGAAGCCGGCGAGCATCCATTGGGCGATGAGGGCGGCCTGGGCGTCGCGGACGGCGGCGAGGAGGGCGAGATAAGGGTTGGCTTCGGCGGCGAGATGGGGGTAGTGGCGGGCGATGGTGTAATCGGCAAGGCGGCGGAGCTTCGCGGTGTCGCCGCGGGCGGCGAAGAACTGGAACGTGCCGACGCGGATGTGGCTGGCGGCGACGCGGGTGAGGACGGCGCCGGGGAGGGCGCGTTCGCGGTAGACGGGTTCGCCGGTGGCGACGGCGGCGAGGGCGCGGGTGGTGGGGATGCCGAGGGCGTGCATGGCCTCGCCCATTACGTATTCACGGAGGACGGGGCCGACGGCGGCCTTGCCGTCGCCGCCGCGGGAGAAGGCGGTGCGGCCGGAGCCTTTGAACTGGATGTCGCGGCGGCGGCCGGCGGTGTCGATGACTTCGCCGAGGAGGATGGCGCGGCCGTCGCCGAGCTGGGGGACGAAGTGGCCGAACTGGTGGCCGGCGTAGGCCTGGGCGATGGCCTGGGCGTTGGGGGGGAGGGCGTTGCCGGCCAGAAGAGCGGGGGTGAGGGCGTCGAGGGGGAGTTCGAGCTCGGCGGCGAGGTCGCG
>CAYMTH010000937.1:0-2134 GCA_964393235.1 uncultured Solibacteraceae bacterium
TCGAACTCAATGCCCAATCCGGTGACCTCAAAATCACCTGCGTCGGCTACCGCCCCTACACCCTCGCCCTCTCCCCCGCCAACCCCGAACTCGAAATCCGCCTCGTCCCCGACACCCTCCGCCGCGCCGAGTCCGTCGACGTTCCGGCCGGCCCCTTCCCCCTCGAACCCACGCCGTCCCTTAACCTCGCCGGCGCCGAACTCCGCAACCTCGCCTCTGTCCTCGCCGACGATCCGCTCCGCGCCGTCCAGGGCCTTCCCGGCGTCACCTCCAACGACGACTTCACCGCCCAGCCCTCCCTCCGCGCCGCCGCCTTCAACCGCCTCGGCGTCTATCTCGACGACGTCCTGCTCCACTCCCCCTTCCATACCGTCCAGGGCGAACCCTCCGCCGGTTCGCTCACCCTGCTCTCCTCCGACATGCTCGACCAGGTCGAACTCCACCCCGGCCCCATCCCCGCCCCCTACGCCGACCGCACCGCCGGCGCCATCGACCTCCGCTACCGCGACGGCGACCGCCGCCGCCGCTTCACCCGCGCCGCCGCCTCCGCCTCCAACGCCTCCCTCTCGCTCGAAGGCCCGTTCCACAACGGCCGCGGCTCCTGGCTCGCCTCCCTCCGGAAAAGCTACCTCCAGTACCTCATCCAGTCCACCGCTGACGACCCCACCCTCGCCTTCGGCTTCTGGGACGCCCAGGGCCGCCTCTCCTACGACCTCCACCCCGCCCACCGCGCCACCGTCAGCCTCGTCCACGGCCGTTCCGGACTCGACCGCGACGGCGCCCAGCCCAACCTCGGCCTCAACTCGCTCTCGGCGAGCATGCAGCCCGACGGTCCTCACCTCCGGTCTCCGCTCCACCCCGCGCCCCAGCCTCCTCCTCCAGCAGAACGTCGCCCTCATCGACGAATCCTTCGAAAACCGCAACAAAAACGCCGCCCCGATTGGCGCCGGCGGCTACCGGGAAGGGGTCTGGAACTCCGACAACTCCTGGCAATCCGGCGAACACGCGACCACGCTCTTCGGCGCCAACCTCCGCCGCATCCATGACGACGGCTACCTCAACCGCATCGCCGCCACCGTCACCCGCGTCGATCAGTACGACGCCGCCACCACCCGCGCCGGCGCCCACGCCCACCAGGAGTTCCGCCTCCTCCAGGGCCGCCTCGCCCTCCGCGCCGGCGGCCGCGCCGACCGTCACGCCGCCGCCGGTCGAACCACCTGGAGCCCCACCGCCGCCATCGGCCTCACCCCCGGTCCCAACACCCGCCTCAACGTCTCCTGGGGCCAGGCCGCCCAGTTCCCCGAACTCTCCCAGCTCTTCGCCCGTTCCGGACTCCGCTCGCTCCGCCCCGAACGCGCCACCCACTTCCAGGCCTCGCTCGAACAGCTCCTCGATAGCCGCACCCGCATCCGCGCCGAACTCTGGCGCCGCCACGACCGCGAAATCCTCTTCCGCCCTCTCTTCGAACCGCGCCTCCTCGCCGGCCGCGTCTACGGCGGCAACACCCTCGCCCCCTGGGCCAACTCCCAGCGCGGCACGGCCCAGGGAGCGCAGTTCTTCCTCCAGCGCCGTTCCGCCAACGGCCTCACCGGCTGGGTCTCCTACGCCTATACCGCCGCCCGCCTTACCGACACCGTCCTCAACCTGACCTTCGCTCCGGACTACCACCAGAAACACGCGGTGAACGTCTTTTCCAGCTACCGCCTCCGCCCCACCGTCAACCTCTCCGCCCGCTGGAGCTACGGCTCCGGCTTCCCCATTCGCGGCTTCTACGCGGGGTCCGCCGCCCAGTACCGGGTCACCGCCACCCGCAATGACTTACGCCTCCCCCCCTATCACCGCCTCGACCTCCGCGCCAACAAGACTTACATTCGCAAAGGCTGGCAGATGACCCTCTACGCCGAGGTCGTCAACTTATATCACCGCCGTAACCTGCGGTTTGACGACTTTCGCTCCGTCGACGCCCGCACCGGCGTCGCCCGCCTCGGGTTTGACCGCATGTTTCCGGTTCTTCCCTCCGCTGGCCTTGCCGTCGAGTTCTAAGACAAAGCTCACCGGCCCCGCGCCCCCCCCCCCCCCCGCCTCCCCCGCCCCCCCCCCCCCCCCGGCTGCCCCACCCCCCCCCCCCCCCGAA
>CAYMTH010000938.1:0-2133 GCA_964393235.1 uncultured Solibacteraceae bacterium
CATGCGGCTGCGGGCCTCTGGGAAGGTGCGGCCCCAGCTGGTCACCTTGACGAGGAGCGAATCGTAAAAGGGCGTGATGACCGCGCCGCCGTAGGCGCTGGCGCCGTCGAGGCGGATGCCGAAGCCGGCGGGCGAGCGGTAGGTCTGGATCTTGCCGTAGTCGGGCAGGAAGTTGTTGGCCGGGTCTTCGGTGGTGACGCGGCACTGCAGCGCGGTGCCGTGCAAGGGGACGTCGGCCTGGGCGGGGAGGTTGATCTTCTCGCCGTGGAGCGGGTGGCCCTGGGCGATGAGGATCTGGGTCTGGACGATGTCGATGCCGGTGACGAGTTCGGTGACGGTGTGTTCGACCTGGACGCGCGGGTTGACTTCGATGAAGAACCATTCGCCGGTGTCGGAATCGACGAGGAACTCGACGGTGCCGGCGTTTTCGTAGCCGGCGGTGCGGGCGAGGGCGACGGCGGCGTCGGCGAGGTCGCGGCGGATGCGGTCGTCGAGGCCGATGGCCGGGGCGACTTCGACCACCTTCTGGTGGCGGCGCTGGACGGAGCAGTCGCGTTCGTGGAGGTGGAGGATGTTGCCGTGCTTGTCGGCGAGGATCTGGACTTCGACGTGGCGGGGGCGGCGGATGTAGCGTTCGATGAAGACGGCGCCGTTGCCGAACGCGGCGGCGGCTTCCTGCTGGGCTTCCGACAGGCGGCCTTCGAGTTCGGCCGGGTCGAGGACGACGCGCATGCCGCGGCCGCCCCCGCCGAAGGCGGCTATGATCACAGGGAAACCGATCTTGGCGGCCATTTCGGCGGCCTTTTTCGGATCGCTGACGGGCTTTTCGGTGCCAGGGATGACGGGCACGCCGGCCTCGCCGGCGAGGCGCCGCGCGGCGGTCTTATCGCCGAGCATCTCGAGCAGTTCGGCGCGCGGGCCGACGAAGGTCAGGCCGTACTTTTCGCAGGCGCGGGGCAGGGCGGGATTTTCCGACAAAAAGCCGTAGCCCGGGTGGATGGCGTCGACACCCTTTTCGGCGGCCAGCGCGCAGATGCCCTCGACGTCGAGATAGGCCTGCACCGGTCCGAGGCCCTGGCCGACTTCGTAGGCTTCGTCGGCTTTGAACCGGTGGAGGCTGAGGCGGTCCTCTTTCGAATAAACCGCGACGGTCTTCAACCCGAGCTCATTGGCGGCTCGAAGGATACGAATGGCGATCTCGCCACGGTTCAAGGCAAGCAGTTTTTTCATGAAAATTTGGTGGTTTCCTTCGTGAAAAGCGACGGGGCTGTCGGACAAGGGGGGAAATCCTCAGGATACCATGGAACTTTTTTCAGATTCCCTCGTAATGGCCTATATGCGGACGCGAATTCTGATTGCCACAATTGCCGCCACGGCCTTTTTGACGGGCTGCGACGTCGATATCGACGATGTCTCGATGGGTCCTCGCGAGGAGGAATCTTTCCACTATTCCTATGACTGGAAGCCGGGCGGGCGGCTGATGGTCGATAACTACAACGGGTCGATCGAGGTGACGGCGTGGGAGCAGAACAAGATCGAGATTGACGGCGCGCGATTCGCGAATTCACGGGAGCGTTTGCAGCAGGTGAAGGTGGACGTGGCGCGGACGGCGGACTCGGTTTCGATCCGGACGATCCCGCCGTCGGAGCGAACGGGGAATTCGGGCGCGCGGTATCAGATCCGGCTGCCGAAGCAGGCGGTGCTGGAGTTGATCAAGAGCACGAACGGGTCGATCCGGGTGCACGGGATTGACGGGGCGGTGACGCTGCGGACGACGAACGGTTCGGTGCGAGTGTCGGCGGTGAAGGGCGAGGTTTCGGCGGCGTCGACGAACGGGGGGATTGAACTGGACAAAGTGACGGGCGCGGCGACGGTGCGGACGACGAACGGGCGGGTGAAGATCGACGGGATTGAGGGGCCGATCGACGCGTCGACGACGAACGGGGCGATTTTCGCGACGATGGCGAAGTCGACCGACGACCGGAAGATGCGGTTTTCGACGACGAACGGGTCGATCGAACTGCGGCTGCCGGCGGGTTTGAAGAACGATGTGCGTGCGTCGACATCGAACGGGTCGATTGAGGTGAAGCTACCGTCGGCGGCGAATTTCCAACTGGCGGCGCGGACGTCGGG
>CAYMTH010000939.1:0-2132 GCA_964393235.1 uncultured Solibacteraceae bacterium
ATGCCTCGCCGCCAGCGCCGCCAGTTCCTCCGCCCCCAACCCAGCCCGCAAATCCACCGTGCAAACCATCCGCCCGCCTGGCCGCAGCAACGCCGCCATCGCCCCCATCAACTCCTCCCGCCCCTCCGCCGCCAGCTTCTCGAGCGTGCTCAGGCAGAACACCCGGTCATACACCGGCCCGCCATCGTTCCGAGGCGCCGTCACCGGCGCCCAGTGCGCATACGCCACCAGCGGATACAATTCCGCGATCGCCTCCCCTAGTCCGGTCAGCTCCGCTGAACAATCCAGCACGCGCATCTCATCGGAAAGCCGCGCCTGGTACATCGCAAACGGAATCTCCCACCGCAGCCCACCCCCCACATCCGCCACCGAGTGCAGCGAAGCGAACTCCGGCAACCGCAGATGCTCCTCCACTGCCACCGTAAACGGCTCCACCGCCACATCCGGGAACCGCGGCGGTTCCTTGGACGCCCCCGGCCGCAGCGGCGCCTCCGGCGGCAGATACGTGTCCCGCGGCGTCGCCGTCGCCGGCCGCGGCCCCTCCAACTCCCGCAGCGCCTCCACATACCGCCCCGCGTCCGGCCCCAGCATCCGCAGAATCCCCTGCGCATCCGCCGGCGCCCACCGCGTCGGCTCGATCAGCTTCAGACTCGTATTCCCCGCGTGCAGCAGCGCCACGTAAAAATCGAAATCCGCCAGCGGCAGCACGCTCGCCTCCGGCAGCCCCCACACGAACGCGTTGTCCTCGCCGACGTTTAAGTCGGGGAAGGGAAGCCGCTCCCACGTCGAATGCCGGTAGACGAACGATCCCCCCGCCACCCACCGCTTCTCGTTCGCCGGGTACACATATCGATACGCCCTCCCCCCGAGCGGGTCCCAATAGAGCATCTGTTCCACCCCGCACAGCTCCGCCCCGGTCGCCTCCAGCTCCCCCACCTGGTACGACAGCCGCCACGGCGCCACCCAGTCGTCGTCGTCCCAATGCGCCACATACTCCCCGCGCGCATGCTGGCACCCCAGGTTCCGCTTCGCCCCCACCGTCATCCGCCCGTTCACCCGCACGTACCGGACCTCCTCATGCCCCCGCACCAGGTCCTCCACCGCCAATTCCCCATCATCCACGACGATCAACTCCTTCGCCGGGTAATCCTGTGCCAGAAACCAACGCAGCGCCAGCGGCACCGCCCACCGCCGGTTTCGCGTCGGCAGCACGCACGACACCAGCGGCGGCCCACCCTCCCGGCCCACCTCCCCGGCCCGGAAAAGCTCCGCCCCCGAGATCACCTTCGGCTTCGCGTCAAACGCCCCCTTCCGCCACATCCGCGTCCCCGGCGCCGTGTCGAGCACGGACGCCTTCCGTGTCGCCTTCCGCTGCGCCCGCAGCCGCCCCGGCGAGTGAAACGCCCCCGCCGCCCACTCGCACAGCACCTCCCCGGCCGCGTTCTCCCCCGCATACCGCAGCTTCTCGTCGTAGCTCATCCCGCGCGGCAACTGCAGCAGCCGCACCCGTTCGGTCTCCGGCGCCGCCAGCAACCCCGCCACGCCCGCGTCGTCGATCAAGATCAGTTCCGAATCCGTCTCGTCCTGTTCCAGAAACTGCCGGATCGCCGCCGGCGCCGCCCCCAGCCGCCGCGTCAAAACGTATAAGCAACTAACCATATTCGCCCCCTCAGCATACCCAAAAAAATGGTGCCTGCCGCGAGTGTCCCCATTTTTCCGATAGCCTGATAAGGTGATGAATTACGTCTCCACGCGCGGCCAGGATCAGGCCGCCGGCTTCCGCGATGTCCTCCTCGGCGGCCTCATGGCCGACGGTGGTCTCGCCATGCCCGCCCACTACCCCCAACTCTCCCCCGCCGACCTCGCCCGCCTCGCCCCCCTCTCCTACGCCGACCTCGCCTTCGAACTCCTCCAACTCTACGCCACCGACGTCCCCGCCCCCACTCTCCGCGCCCTCGTCGACAAAACCTACACCCCAAAAACCTACAAAAACGCCCGCCCCGGCGAGAACCCCGCCGACATCACCCCCCTCCGCACCCTCGCCCCCGGCCTCCACCTCCTCGCCCTGTCCAACGGCCCCACCCTCGCCTTCAAGGACATGGCCATGCAACTCCTCGGCAATCTCTTCGAGT
>CAYMTH010000940.1:0-2131 GCA_964393235.1 uncultured Solibacteraceae bacterium
GATGTCCAGGTAGCGGTCGAGTTGCTGGACCTGCTCCAGCACCTGGCGCCCGATCGTCGGATGCTGCTGCATCACCTCGAACTCCGCCGGCGTCAGCTTCTCGTGCTTCCGCAGCACCTCGTCCGGCACGCCGATCTTGCCGATGTCGTGCAGCAACGCGCCGATGCGGATGTCGTTCACCTGGTCGGCCGAGAGGCCGGCGTCGCGCGCCAGCGCCTCGGCGAAGTTGGAGACCCGGTGGCTATGGCCCGCCGTATACCGGTCGCGGGCGTCGAGCATCGAGACGATCGCGCCCATGAACTGGATGTAGGCCTGCCGCAGGTTCTCCTGGTCGTGCTCGGCGGCTCGCGCGGCCGCCCGCAGCGTCTCGCCCAGCTGTTCGATCTCCCGGACCCGGCCGCTCGGCGCCTCCCGGCCCTTCGATTCGGCCAGCCGCCGCAGCGGCCGCGCCACCGACCGCCCGGTCCACAGCGCCAGCACCAGCGCGAGCGTCAGCGTCAGTACCGAGACCCCGGACATCAACTCCCGCACCCCGCCGATCAGCGGACCGGCGATCGAGTCGATCGACTGGATCTGGTACAGGGCGTATTCAGGGTCGTCGACCGCCGCCGACCGGACCACCAGATGCGGCCGCCCGTCGATGGCCGTCTCGCAGACCGTCCGCGGGGCGCAGGCCGGCAGCGCCGGCGCGCCGCCCTCGACGGGCCTTCCGTTCCGGGTAAGTACGTAGCCGACCCCGCCGTCGGGCAGGTCCCGCCGCCAGTCCCGCCCCGTGACCATCCAGCCGGCCGTCTTCCCCTTCTGTTCCACCGGTTGCGCGGTAATGAAGTACCGCCTGCCGCCCAGTTCCACGAGCCGCCGCCTGTCCGGCAGCGGGGGATGCACCGGAGCCAGGGCCCATTTCCCGTCGTTCCGCAGCCTTGTTTCGATCGGCTTGCCTTCGGCCGAGTACTGCGAGACCAGGTCGGCGTCAGGCCCCGTACCCACCTCGCGCCAGACCGGCAGCGCCGTCAACTGGGCGTCGCGGGCCAGCAACTCGCCTTCCAGATGGGCGCGGAGCCGCTGCTCCAGCAGCAGGTTCAACAGCAGCAGGGAAACGGCAAACAGCGTCCCCAGCGGCGCCACCACCCGGAAGAAGATATGACTAGCCAGTGAATGCGAGCGGACCATGGCTTAACCGTTCCATCGGCCCGACTCTCCGGAAGGATTAGGGGTTTCTCTGTATTATTTCAGGGACGGTGTTCACGATCCGGACCTTGTGGGTGCGGAGCTTGCGCATCGAGAAGCCCTTGAACTCGGCCTCGACCACGAGGCCGTCGTTGGTGCCGGGCAGGGTCTGGTCGAAGACCAGGTTGCCGAGCGAGTAGCAGATGACGCCGTGGTTGTACTCCTGGCAGGGCTGGACGACGTGCGGGTGGTGGCCGATGACGAGGGTGGCGCCGGCCTCGATGGCGGCCTGGGCGAACTGGCGCTGGGCGGGGTGGGGCTCCTTGGCGTACTCGACGCCGGCGTGCATGGAGACGATGGTGACGTTGGAGCGCTCGCGGATCGCCTTGACGTCCTCGCGCATTCGGACGATGTCGAGGCCGTTGACGCGGTTGTCGTCCTCCTTGTGGTTGCCGTTGCGCTGGTCGTAGGTATAGGCCAGGAAGCCGAACTTGACGGTGTTGGCGGTGAGGACGACGCCGCGGCGGGCGGCGGCCTCGTCGCGGCCGGTGCCGGCGGCGGCGATGCCGTTCTTTTCCAGCCAGTCGAGGGTGTAGAGCAGGCCGTACTCGTGCTGGTCGCGGGTATGGTTGTTGGCGGTCGAGACGACGTCGATGCCGGCGAGTTTGAGGCCCTCGATGGTCTCGGGCGGGGCCTTGAAGACCATGCCGCCGGTGGGCGGCTTGCCTTTGTCGGAGAAGGGGGACTCGAGGTTGACGAAGGCGAGGTCGGCTTCCTTGAAGAAGGGGGCGATCTTGCGGAAGGGGAGGGCGGGGTCGTTGGCCTCGCGGATGCGCTGGGCGACGAAGCGGGAGAGCATGACGTCGCCGCCGAAGACCAGGCGGTTGATGGGCGGGGGGATCTCGACGTCGGCCTTCTTCGGCGGGGGCGCGGGCTTCGGGGGCGGGGCGCCGCAGCCGGCGAG
>CAYMTH010000941.1:0-2129 GCA_964393235.1 uncultured Solibacteraceae bacterium
AGGTTCGTCGGTTTCCGTAGCAGCCTTGCTCGAAAGGAAAGGACGGAGGGTCTTTTCCATCGCACCGGACGCGACCGTTTTCGAGGCCATTGAACAGATGGCCGAACGGGGTGTCGGGGCACTGGTCGTGTTGGAGGGGGACCGCCTGGCCGGCATTCTCTCCGAACGCGACTACACGCGCAAAGTCATTCTCGCCGGACGTTCGTCGAAGGACACGCCCGCCGGGGAGATCATGTCAACCAACGTCATCACCGTGGGCCCGCACGACACGGTGGACGGCTGCCTGCGCCTGATGACCGAATTCCGGGTGCGGCATCTGCCGGTGGTCGAAAACAGCCGTGTCGTCGGAGTGCTGTCGATCGGGGATCTGGTCAAGCAGGTGATCGCCGACCAGGAAGAGACGATCGAACAGTTGAACCACTACATCGCCGGCGCCTACCCGTACTAACGGAGAAAGTAGCCGCCCGCTTTCCACGAGCCGCCCTCGCGGCTCATCATGAGCGTCTCCACGGCCTTCGGCTTATTGGCGAAGGCCGTGGAGAACTCGAACACGACGTTCTCCCCGGCGGGCTTGGCCGCGGTGAGCGCCCGCTGCCCGGCCGCGCCGGCGGCGTCGCGCACGGCGTGCATCTGCGCCGACCACTCCTCTTCGGTCGCGTTTTCGCGGATCTGCCGCGCCGACTGTTTGTAGGCCTCTTTGTAGTTCCCCGCGTCGAGCAGCGCCAGCCATTTGTCGGCGGCCTTACGGGCGGCGTCGGGCGCCTGCGCGGACACGAGCGGCGCGGCGGCAACCAGGAGTGCGGTACGGCGGGTCATCGGGATCGAAACCTCCTGCCTTAGAGTACGCCCGCCGGGTAAATGTTTCCATGGCCCTTTTCGCCGGACCTTTGCGCTAAGAGGGGGCCGGATCGAGTCCGGCACAGGAGACGAAACAATGAAACGCATCTTTAAACTTGGCGCCTTGGCGGCTTTTGGATTGCTGACCTTGCTGGCGCAGGACCGGACCATTCAGGTGCGGCGGCAGTTTGTGGTGAAACGCGACCGCGTGGGGGACTTCGAGTCCTCGGTGAAGGCGATCCTCGAGGTTTACAAGAAGGCCAAGGTGGACGCCCCGACGCTCACGCTGCAGTCGATCACCGGCGAGGACCACTACATCACCATCCGCTACTACGCAAAGATTGCGGATGGGCTCGCGGACCGGCGCGCGGCGTTCGCCAACAACCACGAGGGCGAGTACATGGCGGCGAATCTGCGGCTGGCCGATACGCTCGACCAACGCTCGACGCTCGTCTCCCGCCGGGACGCCGAGGTCAGCCTGCCGCGGACGGCGGAAGTGCCGAAGTTCTACCGCGTCGTGCGGACCGTGGTGAAGCCGGGCCAGACCGATGCCTACCGGGCGCTGTTGAAGGAGCTGGTAGAAAAGGGTCTGAAACCCGGCGGCGTCAAAGCCTTTACGGTGTTGCAGCCGGTGGCGGGCGGGAACGCGGGCGAGATCGTGACGGGGATGGGGATGAACTCGCTGGCCGACCTCGACGACCCGCCGAGCATCAAGGCCTGGGGCGCGGCGAACTACCAGGAATGGCTCAAGCGGCGTGCCGCACTCATCGAGTCGACGACCGTCGAGATCTACCGCTATCGCGCCGATCTCAGCAACTGGCAGTAACGCCCGCCGCCCCTGCGCGCCCGGCGGAAGTCGGGCGAAAATAGGGGCATGACCAGTACCGGCCGGGTCCGCATCGACAAGTGGCTCTGGGCGGCGCGCTTTTTCAAGACGCGCGCCCTGGCCGTGAAAGCGTGCGAACTCGGCCGGATCGTTTCCAACGGTCACGCGGCCAAGGCCGCCCGCGAGGTCAAGGTCGGCGACCGGCTGGAAATCCGCAACGACGCCGGCCTGTTCGTCGTCGACGTCCTCGCGCTGAGCGAAACCCGCGGGCCGGTCGCCATCGCCCAGACGCTCTGGTCCGAGCTCGAATCCAGCCGCGAGGCCCGGCTCAAGGCCGCCGAGGAGCGCAAAGCTCTCGCCCAGTCCGAAGGCTGGCTCGAAGGCCGCCCCTCCAAGCGCGACCGCCGCGTCATCGACCGCTTCCGCGGCCGCTTCTAACCCATGGAACAACTCGAACGCCACCGCC
>CAYMTH010000942.1:0-2129 GCA_964393235.1 uncultured Solibacteraceae bacterium
TATGAAAATCCGGTCTGGAAAAAGCTACGCAGCGGGCTCCTCGGAGAGGGTCCGCAAGTGATTGTAGCTGTAGATGCCGGCGTTATGACCGTCGTTCCAAAAGATGCGGATAGCGTAATTGCCGACGGCTTCGACGGAATCCATTTTCAGTTTCGGGGTGTAGACGCGAAGGGGATCGTTATTGGGCTGCCACTTCTGGGGCGGGGTGCCGTGGGCGCCGGTGCAGGTGGCGCAGGGGCATTCCCGGCGGAGGAGTTCGAGGGGAAGCGAGGAATGGGTGCCGTCGGCCCAGTCGATTTCGATGCCTTTGGACTTGGAGATGGCGATGTGTTCGGGTTCGATTTGGGGAACGGAAGGGGAGCTCATGGATCGGGTTATTGGACGCGTTCAACGTCCCTGACACCACTGATGCGGCGGATGGCGGCGACGACGCGCTCGAGTTGTTTTTTGTCCTTCACGTCGAGCAGCATGCTGATGATGGCGCTGCCGTCACCGCGCTGTTCATCGGGCTGCGCTTCGAGCGCGCGGATGTTGGAGCCTTCGTGGAAGACGACGCTGGTGAGGTGGCTGAGGATGCCGGGACGGTCGTCGGCATAGGCGGTGAGGCGTACGGCGAAGGTATCTTCGGCGGAACGGACCCACTCGACGATGATCTTGCGCTCCACCTCGTACATCAGGTTCTGGACGTTGGAACAGGCGACGGAGTGGACGGCGACGCCTTTGCCGCGCGTGATATAGCCGACGATCTGTTCGCCGCGGATGGGGTTGCAGCACTTGGCGCGGTAGACCATGACGTCGTCGATGCCCTTCACCTTGATGACGAGGTCCTTTTCGGCGGAGCGGTCGGGCTGGGCGGGTGCCGGATGCTCGGCGGGGGCGGAGGCGCGTTCGGAGGCCTCGACCTGTTCGGGGGCGAGCTTGACGAGAACCTGGCGGGCGGAGAACTTGCCGTAGCCGAGGGCGGCGTGGAGGTCCTCCATCTTCGGGAATCCGTATTCGGCGGCGACGGCGGAGATCTGATCGCGGGTGATCTTCTTCCACTGCACGCCGAGGCGCCGGGCCTCTTTTTCGAGGTATTTTTCGCCGATTTCGATGGCCTTGGCGCGCTCGGTGGTGTTGATGACCGCCTTGATCTTGTTGCGGGCCTTGGAGGTCTTGGCGATGGCCAGCCAGTCTTTGGACGGCAGGTGGCCCGGCTGGGTGAGGATGTCGACGACGTCGCCGTTCTTGAGCGCGTATTTGAGGGGAACGATGGGGCCGTTGACCTTGGCGCCGACGCACTGGTTGCCGACCTCGGTGTGGATGGCGTAGGCGAAGTCGATGGGGGTGGCTTCGCGCGGCAGGACGATCACCTTTCCTTTGGGGGTAAAGGTGTAGACTTCCTCGGGGTAGAGGTCGACCTTGAGGGTCGACATGAACTCGCCGGGGTCGTGCATTTCGCGCTGCCATTCGACAAGCTGGCGGAGCCAGGCGATCTGCTGTTCGTCGGCCTGGGCGGACTTGTTCCCCTCTTTGTACTTCCAGTGGGCGGCGATTCCGTCCTCGGCGATGCGGTGCATCTCCTCGGTGCGGATCTGGACCTCGAACGGCTGGCCGCCGGGGCCGATGACGGAGGTATGGAGGGACTGGTAAAGATTCGGCCGGGGGATGGCGATGAAGTCTTTGATGCGGCCGGGGATGGGGTGCCACTCGCCGTGGAGGGTGCCGAGGGCGGCGTAGCAGTTCTTGACCGAGTCGGTGATGATGCGGACGGCGAGGAGGTCGTAGACCTGGTCGATGGAGATCTTCTGACGCTTGAGTTTCTGCCAGATGGAGTAGGGTCGTTTGAGCCGGGCTTCGATGCGGGCGGGGATGCCTTCGCGGCGGAGCTTGATTTCGACGGCGGTGCGGATCTCGTCGAGCAGGCCGAGGTTGGCCTTCCGCCGGGATTCGATGGCGTCGACGATCTCGTGGAACGCCTTGGGGTCGGTGTACTGGAAGCCGAGGTCTTCGAGTTCGGCGCGCACCTTACCCATACCGAGGCGGTGGGCGATGGGGGCGTAGATTTCGAGGGTTTCCTGGGCGATGCGTTCCTGGCGTTCGAGGGAGAGGGCGCCGAGGGTGCGCATGTTGTGGAGCCGGTCGGCGAG
>CAYMTH010000943.1:0-2123 GCA_964393235.1 uncultured Solibacteraceae bacterium
TCTCAACATCTGGATAATCATTGAGCCCGTCCGTTCATCCAGATTCCCGGTGGGTTCGTCGGCGAACAAATATTTGGGCTGGCCGATGAGGGCGCGGGCGAGGACGACGCGCTGCTGTTCGCCGCCGGAGAGTTCTCCGCTGCGGTGGTGGGCGCGTGCTCGCAAGCCAACTTCATCTAACCTCGCCAGAGCCTGGGGCGCGGCCTCGTCGTGAGAAACTCCGCGGATGAGGAGCGGCATCATCACGTTTTCCTGCGCGGTGAACTCCGGCAGCAGATAGTGGGTCTGCCACACGAAGCCAATTTCGCGGTTACGGAAGTCAGCCAAACCTGTTTCGGAGAGCGCCTGAAGCTCGTTCTGACCGAAGTATATCTTACCGTTCGAGGGCCTGTCCAGACCACCTAAACAGTGCAAAAGACTGGACTTGCCCGTTCCGGATTCCCCGACGAGCGCCACCCGTTCGCCATGTTGGACGGTGAGATTCAAGTCTTTAAAGACCGTGAGTATCTCATCGCCCGAGCGATAGGATTTCGTTAGCCCTTCCGTGCGGATGGCGGGGGATTGCACACTTTCAGGCTAGCATGGCGCAGTGGGCGGCCAAGCGAGCGATATCTCCTTCCTCATATAGAGATGCGGGATCCCCCTGGGCGCGATGCAAGGCTTGGCGGAGGGCGGGGTGAACCGGGCCGCGGCGGAGGCGGCCGGCGGCGCAGAGGGCGGAGTAACGGACGGCGACGGAGGGGGCGGAGAGGAAGCCCGCGAGGGCGCGCTGGACGTAGGGGCGGTGGACGGCCGCGCCGAGGCCTTCGACGGCGATGACACGGGCCATTTCCGAGGCGCCGTGGCGGCCGGTGTGGAGGAAGAGATGCGTGGCGCGCGGGTCGTCAAGGAGCCAGAGGGCGTGGAGGATGACCCGGCGGCGGGAGCTTTCCGGCGTGCGGCGGGCGAGATGGATGAGAGGCCGGACGGCGCGCCGGGCGCCCGTGCGACCGAGGTCCATGGCGGCCTGCCAGAAATCGGGCTCGGCCGGCGCGTGGGCGATGCGGCCGAGCAGTTCGTTAACGCCGGACACCGGGCTAGGTCCGGTAGCTGCCGTTGATCTGGATGTAGCCTTCGGTGAAATCGCAGGTGTAGAAGCGGGCCTTGCCTTTGCCGTCGCCGCGGATGGTGAACGAGATGTGGCAGTCGGGCTCGTCGAGGAGCTTGGTCAGTTCCTCTTCCGAGAAGTCCTTGGCGAGGCCGGCCTTGCAGACGAGCAGGCCCTGCATGCGGATGTCCACGTTCTTGAGTTCGAAATCGACCCCGGCGTTGCCGGCGGCCATCATGATGCGGCCCCAGTTGGGGTCGGAGCCGGCGATGGCGGTCTTGACGAGCGGGGAGTTGCCGATCTGGCGGGCGATCTGCATCGCCTGCTTGTCGTTGCGGGTGCCTTCGACGTCGATGGTGACGAGCTTTTTGGCGCCTTCGCCGTCGCGGGCGATCTGCTCGGCGCGGTCCTCCATGAGGACCGTGAGTGCTTCGGCGAACAGGGCTTTGTCGGAGGCCGACATGGTGAGGCCGCTGGCGCCGTTGGCGAGGACGTAGACGGAATCGTTGGTCGAGGTATCGCCGTCGACGGACATGGCGTTGTAGCTGCGGTCGGCGGCCTTCTTCAACATCTTCTGCAGCTCGGCGGGGGTGAGGGCGGCGTCGGTGACGATGTAGCCCAAGGTGGTGGCCATGAGGGGCTGGATCATGCCGGAGCCCTTGGTCATGCCGGCGAGGTGGATGGTGCCGCCTTTGACGGCAAGCGAGGCGTGGGCCTTCTTGGGGACCAGATCCGTGGTCATGATGGCGTTGACCACGTTTTCGAAGTTGTCGGGGGAGAGGCCGGCGACGAGGTCGGCGGCTTTGGAGGTGATTTTGGACGGGTCGAGCTCGACGCCGATGACGCCGGTGGAGGCGGGGAGGACCTGATTGGCGGGGACCTTGAGGGCCTTGGCGATGGCCTTGGAGGTGGCTTGGGCGACCTTCATGCCGGTGCGGGTGGCGCAGTTGGCGTTGCCGGCGTTGGTGAGGATGGCGCGGGCGATGCCGCCGGTGGCGGCGAGGTTGTCCTGGGAGAGAATGACGGGGGCGGCCTT
>CAYMTH010000944.1:0-2123 GCA_964393235.1 uncultured Solibacteraceae bacterium
GCGTTTCGTGCCGGAGACAGCCATGCCGCGAACGAACTGGTCGAAATATTCCATCCAGAATTACGCCGGCTGGCCCGGAACTATTTGCGGCGGGAACGCGCCTCGCATTCCTGGCAGCCAACCCTTCTGGTCAATGAACTTTACCTGCAATTGGTGCGAATTCGAGCCCTGCGGCCTCTGGAAAACGGGGGCGAGGACGATCGCGCGGCGTTTCTCGGCCTGGCTGGACTGCTGATGCGCCGCCTGCTGATTCACCACTCGCGGCCGCTTAGCCGCAATGTCGTGAAACTCTCGCTCGACACGGACGGTGTTGAAGGGTTGCACGGCGGAACGCTGGACGAGACCGACGCCTTGCTGACCCGGCTGGAAGCCATCCGGCCGCGATTGCGGGCGGTAGTCGAACTCCGTGTTTTCGAAGGCTTGACCGGCGAAGAGATCGCCGATCGTCTCAACTGCGGCCCGGCGACCGTCGCGCGCGACTGGAATTTCGCCCGTCACTGGCTGGAAAAGGAACTTAGTTCTTCCAGATAATGCTGACCGACGCACAGTGGAAGCGGGTCTTCGACCTATACGAAGCAGCCCACTCGCTATCGGCCGACGACACGGCGCGGTTTCTCAGCAGTCTTTCGGACGATCCGGCGATCGTGACCGAACTGCGCGCCTTGCTGAACGGGGAAGAGGAGGCGCCGTCGGAGTCCCGCACGGGACAGAAGATTGCCCAGTACGAGGTGCTCGAGTGTATCGGGCGGGGGGCGTCGGGCGAGGTGTACGCAGGTCACGACGAGAGTTTGCGGAGGCGGGTCGCGCTCAAGTTTCTGCGTCCGGGGACAGAGGCGAAGTCGGCCCGTTTGGTGCGGGAGGCGCGCGCCGCCTCGGCGTTGAATCATCCGAACATCATCACGGTACATGAGGTGATCGCCTCCGGTGCGGGACCGGTGGTGGTGATGGAATGGGTGGAGGGGACGGCGCTCCGGGCTCGGTGCGGCGTGCCGTTGCCGGAGGCGGAGGCGGCCAGGCTCGGTCAGCAGCTCGCGCTGGCGATCGCCGCCGCGCATGGGCGCGACATCGTCCACCGCGATTTGAAGCCGGAGAATGTGATGGTCCGGCCCGACGGGTACGTCAAGGTTCTCGATTTCGGCCTGGCCCGGCTGTACGCGCCGGGTTCGGGCAGTTCCAATCCGACCTCCACGGCGGGCCTGCCGGTGGGCACACTCCGCTACATGTCGCCGGAGCAGTGCCGGGGCGAATCGGCCACGCCGGCCAGCGACGTCTTCGCGCTTGGAATGATGCTCTACGAGATGGTGGCGGGCCGGCATCCGTTCGAATCGGCGCAGGGTCTGGAATTGGCGCACGCGATCGTCCACCAGGAACCGCCACCGCCTCCGGCGAAGCCGAAACTGGCCGCGCTGATCGCCGCCGCGATGGCCAAGGATCCGGCGACGCGGCCCTCGGCGGGACATATTGCGGCCGCGCTCGCGCAGATACCGCAGCAACAGAAGGCCGCCATCTCCCGGCGCGCGCTCACGATCGGCGGTGCCGCCGCAGCGGCTGTCGCGGCAGGGTATTTCGCGCTTTCCCGGCGCCACCCCGCGGACGGGGTACTCGTCTCGGGCGGGCTCCTGCGGGATCCGGCATTCTCGCCAGACGGCTCGCGAATCGCGTTTTCGTGGCGGCCGGCCGGGGCGACAAGCTTTAATCTTTTTCTGGTCGGCTCGGACGGTGGAACTCCAGTCCCGTTGACCCGCGGCCCCGCCGACGACATGGACCCGGCCTGGTCCCCGGACGGCTCCCGTCTTTCCTTCGTCCGTTCCGGCAAAGGCGAAAGCGCGGTCTACACGGTCAACCGCGACGGCGGAACCGAACTTCGCGTCTGCTCCATCGCCTACCACGTCGACTCGAACGGCCGGGTGAGCTGGCTTTCGCCGACGCATCTCCTGATCGCCGACACCCACGGCGCCGGCACCACCATTTATGTCACGGAAGTGGCCTCTGGCGACCGTCGCGCGCTCTACCAACCGGAGGGGCTAAACGTCGATTCCGCGCCCCGGCGCTCGCCCGACGGCCGGACCGTCGCCTTCTCCCGCGATTTCGGCGGCAACACATTCGACATCTTCACCGTCCCG
>CAYMTH010000945.1:0-2122 GCA_964393235.1 uncultured Solibacteraceae bacterium
TGCTGCACCCCAACGACCGGAGCGAGTTACAGAATTGGTTTTTCCGCCGCGTTTGGTAAGCTCAGATGCTACCACCCACGCGCCCAGCCGCACACTCCAGACCAAGCTGTAAACGCGGTTGAGGCTGCCGGAGCTGCCGGCCCCGCTGGGGGCGCGGCTGGGGCTGTTGGGGCATATCGGGTTCACGGCGTATTTCGGATTGCTGGATGTCGGGGCGCCGAAGGAGGGGGAGACGCTGGTGGTGTCGGCGGCGGCGGGGGCGGTGGGGTCGCTGGTGGGGCAGATCGGGAAGATCAAGGGCTGCCGGGTGGTGGGGATCGCGGGGTCGGACGAGAAGTGCGAGTGGATCGTGAAGGAGCTGGGGTTCGACGGGGCGATCAACTATAAGAAAGACGATTTGAAGAAGAAGCTGCGGGAGCTGTGCCCGGCGGGGATCGATGTGTACTTCGAGAACGTCGGGGGGCGGACGCTGGAGGTGGTGCTCGACCAGATGAATCTGTTCGGGCGGATCGCGGTGTGCGGGATGATCTCGGGATACAACGCGACGGAGCGGGAGGCGGGGCCGGGGAATCTGTTCCAGCTGATCGTGAAGCGGCTGAAGATGCAGGGGTTTCTGGTGACCGACTATATGCCGCGGGCGGCGGAGGCGGTGCGGGATCTGGTGGAGTGGTACGGGCAGGGCAAGATGAAGTACCGGCTGGATGTTACGGAGGGGCTGGAGAACGCGCCGGGGGCGTTTTTGAAGCTGTTCGACGGGTCGAATCAGGGGAAAGTGGTGGTCCGGGTGAGTCCGGAGAGTTGATAAGATCGGGCACATGTTCTATGTGCTCGTGCTGATGCTGGCGGCGCCTGTTTTCGCGCAGGATGTGGATGGGCCGGCGTTTTTTGAGAAGAACGTGCGGCCGGTGCTGGCGGCGAAGTGCCTGGGTTGCCATTCGGCGACGAGCCAGCCGGTGATGGGCGGGCTGCGGCTGGATGCGCGGGAGGAGGCGATCAAGGGCGGCGGGCGCGGGGCGGCGATCGTGCCGGGGAATCCGGCGGAGAGTCTCCTTGTGAAAGTTTTGCGGCACGAGGCGGGACCGTTAAAGATGCCTCCGGGGCCGAAGATGAAGGACGCCGAGATCGCGCTGATCGCGGAGTGGGTGAAGATGGGCGCGCCGTGGGGGAAGACGGCGGTGGTGTCGCAGGGGAAGGTGGAGAAGTATTGGGCGTTCGTGCCGCCGGTGCGGCCGGAGGCGCCGGCGGTGAAAGAGGCGAAGTGGGCGAAATCGCCGGTGGACGCGTTCGTGCTGGCGGGGCTGGAGGCGAAGGGGCTGCGGCCGGCGGCGCCGGCGGACAAGCGGACTCTCATTCGGCGGGCCACCTATGATTTGACGGGGCTGCCGCCGACGCCGGCGGAGGTGAAGGCGTTCTTGGAAGATTCGTCGCCGGATGCGTTTGCGAAAGTGGTGGACCGGCTGCTGGCTTCGCCGCGGTACGGGGAGCGCTGGGGACGGCACTGGCTGGACGTGGCGCGGTACGCGGATTCAAACGGGCTGGACGAAAACCTGGTTTATAAGAATGCCTTCCGGTACCGGGATTATGTGATCGCGGCTTTCAACAAAGACAAGCCGTTCGACCGGTTTCTGACCGAGCAGATTGCCGGGGATTTGCTGCCGGCGAAGGATTTGAAAGAAGAGATCGAGCACTGGACGGCGACGGGTTTCTTGACGCTGGGCGCGAAGATGCTGGCCGAGGACGATCCGGTGAAGATGGAGATGGACATCGTCGATGAACAGCTGGACACGACGGTGCGGGCGTTTCTGGGGCTGACGATCGGGTGCGCGCGGTGCCATAACCACAAGTTCGATCCGATTCCGCAGGCGGACTATTATTCGATGGCGGGGATTTTCAAGAGCTCGAAGACGATGGAGAATTTCAAAGTCGTCGCGAAATGGCACGAGTTCGTGCTGGCGCCGAAGGCGGACCGGGACAAGCTGGCGGCGCACGAGGCGCGGATCGAGGCGAAGAAGAAAGAGATCGAGAAGATCACGAAGGCGCAGAACCTGTTGCTGGCGAACGCGGCGAAGAAGCGTGTGGGCGCGTATCTGCTGGCGGCGGCGCGGGTGAAGCGGGACGAGGA
>CAYMTH010000946.1:0-2117 GCA_964393235.1 uncultured Solibacteraceae bacterium
GAGGGCACCGGGCGGCGATTTGCGTGGTGGACAACGGGTCGGCGGACGGCGCAGGCGAGGCGCTGCGGGAGCGGGCGCGCGGGCTGGGGATCGAGCACCGGGTGATTCTGAACGGGGAGAACGTGGGGAACTCGCGGGGGCGGAACCAGATGATCGACGCGGCGCTGGAGATGGGGGCGGACTACCTGTTTTTCTGCGACGGGGACATCGAGCCGGTGCCGTTTTCGACGTTCGTCATGCTGCGGTACATGGAGGCGGCGGGGGAGCGACTGGGATGTTTCGGGGCGTGGAGTTTTCAGTGCACGCCGGACCGGGAGCGGACGACAGAGTTTTTGTTCAGTCTAGCTGGATGCCGGCTGGGGACGTCGGACGTGCTGGCGTGGACGCAGTACGGGTTGTTCCGGTGCGAGATGTTCCGGCGGGGGGCGCGGTTCGAGGAGAGTGGACCGTTCGGGGAGCCGGGGCACGGGCTGGAGGACGTGGACTTCGCGTTTCAGATGAATGCGCTGGGTTACGACAATCATTACTTTTCGGGGATGTGGTACTTACACCGGAACTTATCGTCTTCGGTGGGGATTTTGCGGGAGCAGGGGGTGAATCCGTCGGCGGCTTATTATGCGCGGCGGGACTATCTGGTGCGTAAGTGGGAGCGGAATCCGGCGGCGGGGAACGCGCTGGGGTGGCTGCGGCGGGCGCGGCCGCCGTGGCCGGGCGAGGCGGGGGACGCGCGGCGGACTCTGCGCCTTACGGCGCGGGGGCCGGAGGTGGAGGCACCGGCGGGGGCGGCGGGACTGGCCGAGGCGGCGGCGAGCGACATGCTGGACCGCGTGGAACTGGACGCGATCGGGTATTGTCTGGCGACGATGCCGGGGGACGGGATCGTGGTCGAGATCGGCGCCTATATCGGGCGGACGACGGTGTTTATGGCGCAGGTACTGCGGCTGCTGGGACGGGGGGCGACGAAGATCGTCAGTATCGACCCGTTCGAGCGGTGCACGCCGGATAACTTCAATCCGCAGGGGAGTTATGCGCGGTATATGAAGAATCTGCGGGACGCGGGGGTGGACCGGCAGTGCATGGCGCTGGCGGCGTTTTCCGAGGATGCGGCGCCGGCGGTGCCGGCGAATGTCGCGCTGCTGGTGATCGACGGGTGGCACTACTACGATGCGGTGAAAGCGGACCTCGCGTTGTATCTGCCGAAGGTGGTGGAGGGGGGACTGGTGTTTATCGACGACTATGGGCCGGCGTACCCGGACGTGGTGCGGGCGGTGGACGAGTTTCTGGCCGCCGACAGCGCGTTTGACGTGCTGGCTAAGGAGTATTGCGTGGTGTTGCGGCGGCGGTGAGAAAAATGGGGACACTCGCGGCAGGCACCATTTTTTTGGGGCGGCCGCGGGGCGGGGGTGGCGAGGGAGTCGCCGAGGGGGCGGCCGGTGGCGGTGTTTGTGCGGAACGTGGAGGCGAACTCGGCGTCGGAGGCGGTTTCGTTGACGAAGTCGAGCCATTCGCGGTGCTCCCATTGCTTGCGCCATTCGGACAGGGTGAGCCACGGCGGAGCGGCGGAAAGACCGAGACGGGCCTTCAGGCTGGACCAGGGGTATTGCGCGGCGTCGGCAACGATGTTGGCGCGGACGGGGTTGCGCTCGACGTAGGCGAGGGCGCGCCAAGTGTAGGCGGGATCCATGGCAACCGAATAAAAACGGGACTGCCAGAGGTGTCCGCAGGCTTCGCGATGGACGTTGACGAGGCGGGCGTAGTCTCCGTTGAGCGCGCCGAGGGCGAGGGAAGCGGACTCGGGCGCGCGGGGAACCGCGATCAGGTGGTAGTGGTTCGGCATGAGGCAGTAGCCCCAGATTTCGAGCGGGAACTTCTCGGCGTGTTTGGCGAGAAGGCCGAGGAACTGACGGCGCTCGTGATCGGAATCGAAGACGCGAAGACGGTTGTTACCGCGCTGTGTGAAGTGGTGGGGAACACCGGGGATGATGATGCGGGCTCGGCGAGGCATACACCGAATTAGTTCCATTCGGACGGGAAAATTCTCACCCGAAAAATGGGGACACTCGCGGCAGGCACCATTTATTGGAGGGCGTGGAGGTGGGTTTTGGTGGCGGCGAGGA
>CAYMTH010000947.1:0-2115 GCA_964393235.1 uncultured Solibacteraceae bacterium
GCCGGAGGTGTCGTCGGCGTCGGGCACGCCGCCGGGAAGATCCGTCCACGCCCACCCCCCGGGCGCCGCGCCGGTGAAGGGGTGCCGCTCCTTGTACTGCTGGTTCAGGAGCCATTCGAGGATCGGCTCCTTCTCCTTGAGGCGGTCGCCGAGGGCGTTGACCGATAACGTCGTCAGCCAGGTGGCGAGGTTCGTGTCGATGGGCCAACTGCCGTCGGGGCGCTGGGAGGCTTCGAGGAATCCCAGGCCGCGGCGGATCACCTCGTTGTTTTCGTAGCCGGCGGCGAGGAGGCTGATGGTGACGAAGCTCGTCAATGGCGTGGCCTCGAGGAAGCCGCCGTTCGCGGGCTGGATGGATTCGAGGACGCGCAGCGTTTTCGGCGCGGCGAGGGCGCGGACGGGGTTTGCGCCGCTGCCCTTGCGCCAGCGGACGTGGCCGATGGCGATCAGGGCCGGGAGCGCGTAGCTGACGACGGGAAGCTGCAGGAACCGGAACCAGGATTGGGGGAGGGCGGCGAGTTCGAAGGGAAGTTGCGGGACCAGCCTCCAGGGGACGAGGCCGGCGACGGCGAGCACGGTCAGAATGGGCACCGAGAAGGTCTGGTCCTTGCCGTAGCGGGCGGCGATGGCGCGGGCCAGTGGGGCGGGGTCGAGCGAGCCGGTCTGGCGGAGCATCCAGGCGCGGGCTTCCGGGGCGGGGCGGCCGGTGAGGGTGAAGGCGGCCCAGCAGAGGGCGGTGGTCGAGATGTTGGACAGGCTGCGGTCGGTGTCGCCCCAGCCGCCGTCCGCGTTGCGGTATTTTTCGAGCCAGGCGAGGCCGGCGTCGATGCGGTCCTGCCGGTTGCCGGCGAGGTGGAGGGCCATGATGGCCGTAGCCGTCGACAGGGCGCTCGAGGAGAGATAGCCAGTCCAGTGGCCGCGTTCGTTGCGCTCGGCGAGGAGGCGGTCGGCGAGGGTCATAGCGACAGGTTTCCGAGGGCGAGGAGGCCGTAGTAGGTGTATTCGCAGTCGGGGGTGTCGTCGGTCCAGTTGCCGTAGAAGGCGCCTTTGTTGACCCAGAGGGAGTCGATGAAGTCGAGGCAGGGCTCGCGGATGGGGTCGAGGTTGACTTTGAGGCCGGTGAGGGCCTGGAGGGCGGTGGCGGTGGAGAGGAGGTCGGGGATGGGGGCGGCGGCCGCCGCCGGGGGGCTGGCGGGAGAGGAGCCAGGCGGCGCGGCCGTCGGCAGGTTCGCCGGGGGCGCGGAGGGGGGGGGCCGCGGCGGCGGTGGAGGGGGTGAGGCCGAGAGGGGCGTCGGGCTGGTTGGCGTAGCCGCCGTCGTCGGCCTGGAGGAGGGCGAGGCAGCGGGAGATCTCGTCGGCGCGGGGCATTTCGGCGCGGAGGTCCTGGTAGGCGGCGGCGGCCATGAAACAGGCGTAGGCGGTGCCGCCGTCAGAGCCGGCGATGGTGTTGTAGCCGCCTTCGGGGGTGCGGTAGGTTTCGATCTGCGCGGTCACCCTGGCGACGTCGAGGGGGATGGGGCCGGGGAGCGAGGCCCAGCAGCGGATGAGGCAGCAGAGGTGGATGAGGTCGAGATCGCGGCCGTCGCCGTAGGATTGGAGGAACCGGGCGGTTTCGGCGGCGGGGACGGGGGCGCCTAGGGCGATTAAGCCTTCGAGGCCGAAGACGGTGTAATAGAGATCGGGCTCGCCGGCGCGGTCCTGGAAGCCGCCGGAGGGGTGCAATTGGGAACGCAGGAAGGATTCGACGAGGGGTGTGGACTCACCCAGCAGCTTCGGCGACAGACGCGCGATCTGCAGCATTTCGAGTCTCAAACTCACGGCACCAACCTTTGATTTCGACCTGGAAGATCTTGCCGACGACGCGGCGGAGGAGCCCGTTGAGGCTCGGGTTTTCGAGCGCGGGGAGGGTGCGGACGGCCTCTTCCTTGTAGGATTCGAGGAGTTCGCGGCAGCGCTCTTCGGCCAGTTCGGCGACGACGATGGGGGAGACCGATTCCTGGCGGCGCCAGGCGCGGTCGAGCTCGGCCTTGCGGTCGCCTTTGGCCCGTTCGAGGGCGACGGCGAGGGGCAGGGAGGGGCGGATTTCGGTGGGGGCCATGTCCTCGAGGTCGTCGC
>CAYMTH010000948.1:0-583 GCA_964393235.1 uncultured Solibacteraceae bacterium
ACTGAATCCGGTACTGGCTGCGGATCGCCGCCACGTTCTTTTTGGCCTGGGCCTGGAAGTTGCTCGGAATCGCCGCACACTGCTGGTTGAACCGTAGCGCGTCCAGGATCCGGGCCTTGTCCGTTTTCGGCTCGCCGAGTTTGTAGTTGGCCAGGCCGAGGTGGAACAGGGTCTCGGCGGCTAGGTCCTTGTTGTCCTTGACGAGCGGGAGGGCGGCGCGGAGGTGCTTGTCGGCGTCGGCCCATTTCTGCTCGCCGCTGGCCTGCACGCCGAGCATCCAGTAGGCGAGGCCGAGCTTGAGGTTCTTGTTCTTCGTCCAGTCGGCTTCGGCGACGCCCTGCGGGGGCGCGGCGGCGGGCAGCATTTCGATCAGGCGCCCGGCGTAGGCCGCGACCTTGGTCTTGTCCTTCTGCTCGTAGGCCTTGCTGGCGGCGAAGACCAGCATGTCGTCGTTGGCGCGGCCGGCGCGAAACTCTTCGTCGGCGATTTCGAGCGCGCGCGGGTGGTTACCGGCCTGCTGGTGGGCGACGAAGAGGATGGGGCGCAGCGGGGCGGCGTACTGCGACTGCGGACTGCGTTTGAC
>CAYMTH010000948.1:593-2114 GCA_964393235.1 uncultured Solibacteraceae bacterium
CGGCCGGGGCGGTGGCGGCCATGGCGGCGGCGTAGAGGGCGTAGTCGCAGTAGGCGTCCACCTGCTTGGCGTAGTTGGCCTCGGCGGCGTCGGAGGACTTCATCATGCGGCGGGCGGCGTCGGAGGTCGTGACGGCCCATTTGCGGATCAGCGCGGGGTCCTTCTTGCCCTCGGCGGCCTTCAGGTTACTGTTGGCGGCGGCGACGTCATCGGGGTCGCCGGCCAGTACCTTTTCGCCGGCGGCGATGGCCTTGTCGAACTCGCCGGCGGCGAGATAGGCGGTCTGGACTTCGCCCAGAACCCAGGTGGCCGATTCGTGGGCCGGGTGCTTGGCGGCGAACTCCTCCATGAGGGTCAGTTTCTTCTTGGCGTCGGCCTCGTCCATGGCGGCTTTCAGCAGTACGCCTTCGGGCGATTCGAGGTCGGACGGCAGCTTGCGCCTGGCGGCTTCGAGCGCCGGAAAGGAAAGGAGCAGAAGGGCGGACAGCAGACGTTGCGTTACCCGGTTCATCGGAGTGTTCCCCTACCGAAAAATTTATGCCGCCGATTGTAAGGCAACCGGCGGCGGGGAACAATCCTGTAATGTGCTCGATGGAGCGTTTTTAATAACGGCGCGGGAAGTACTGGAAGCCGAGGGCCTGCAGCTTGGATTCGATTTCGGCCTGCTGGGCCGAGGAGGCGAATGGGCCGACCAGCACGCGCGAGGCGGTCGAGTTCTCAAGCGGCGCCAGCGAGACCTTGAGGCCCTGCTGCTCCAGCCGTTCCTGCATCGAACGGTCCTGCGACGGGTTCATCAGGCCGACCTGCAGGTAAAGGCCGGAAGCGATCAGCGTGGCGGCCGGCGCTGGGGTGGGCTTCGCCGGGACCACAGCCGGCATGGCCGATGGCTTTTCCAGCGGATGCACGACCATCGGGGCGGCCGGGATCTCTGTCCGCGTGACGGTGGCTGTTTCGGTCTTGATGTGGGTTACGGTACGGCCGGCCAGGTAGCTCAGACACGCCACCAGACCCGTCAGCAGGGTCATGCCCAGGATCGCGGTCGTCAGGCGGCGGTTGGCCGCGGCCAGCTCCATATGTTCGGTATTGGGTCGGGGGAAGGGAAAATCACTCATGACGGAACCTCCACGCTCTAAGGGTCTATCGGCAAAATAGGGGATTAGCTGTAGTGCCGTTCACAACAAAACATAAAAAATATTTCGCTTGTTTTCAGTAGCTTTGTGTCACAAAGCAGCGATTGGCCAAATCGGGTTTGCTACGTTGGGGATGTAAGAAGGGCCGCGCGGTTGAGCGCCGGCCGCCAGTCCACGGGGCGGACTGGCGGCGCCGCCGCAGCTCCCGCACCGCCTTCCTTACGCAAAACGGTCCGGGCGGACCCGGTCCCGCTGGGGCGCGGGACCGCGTGTGTCCACCCGGACCGTTCTTACACGCTGCGCCGCTTTGGAAGAGGCGGCGCAGCGTCTTTTCTTGTGCCTAGAAGCTGTAGCGCATCACGAGCTGGCCGAGGCGGGAGGCGCCAGCGGC
>CAYMTH010000949.1:0-2113 GCA_964393235.1 uncultured Solibacteraceae bacterium
CGACTGCAGGGTCTTGAGGGGACCGATGGTTTCGGGGGTTTCAAGGGTGGTCCAGACGGTGGCGAGATATTTGGCGCTGACGCCGTGGCGGCGGGCGAGGGAGGCGAGGGTGGCCTGCGGCTGGCCGAGCGCGGCGCGGTGGCGGAAGCGCCAGGCGGTTTCGAAGTAGTCGGCGAGGTCGATGTTCTGGCGGTGATAGAAGTCGATGATCTGGTGGACGGTGAACTTGTCGCGGTCGGTTTCGGCGAGCATCGGATGGGGCGCGAAGGCGAAGCCGGTTTCCTGCAGGTACATGTGGCTGGCGACTTCGCGGGCCGCGCCGAGGTACTTTTTCAGAAGCGTGGGCGACATGGCGAGCGTTTCGCCGGAGTTGTCGAAGCCGGCGAGGTTGGCGGGGTCGACCGGGAACTCGCGGGCGGGGCGGATGTCGACGCCGGTGAGGCCGCGAATGGTGTAGTTGTATTCGGCGCCGGAGAGGCGGCGGGCGAGGACGATGCCGGGATCGCCGGCGTTGCGCTGGCGCTCGTGGTCGCGGACGGCCTGGAACCAGGCGGTGGTCGAGTGGCGTTCTTCGGGCGACGGCTGGCGGGCGCCTTTGGGGGGCATTTCGCCGGCTTCGATGCGTTCGAGGATCTGGCTCCAGCGGCGGCCGTCGCGGACGAGATCGGCGCGGGACTGGAAGGCGCTCAGGTCGAGCTGCGCGGCAGGCTGGCGCGGGCCGTGGCAGGAGAGGCAGTAGGTTTGGAGGAAGGGGCGGACGGTGGCGGTGAAGCGGGTATCGAGATTGGCCGGCTGGGCGCGGAGAGCGGCGGCCGCGAGGAGGGCGAGAGAGAGAGGGATGGAGGATGGCCTGGTCACGCGAAGCTCTTCGGGCGCATGTTATTTCATCGGACAGGGGAAAGTCCATTGGCGCCCAATTGCGCCCGCGCGGGGCGGTACACTACTTTGTACACGTTTTTCCTCAAGGAGAGTCCCCATGTGTGATCAGAACCATTTTGAAGACGACCGGCAGGAGTTCGAAGCTCGCGGGCTGGTCACGCGGCAGCAGTTCGGCGTGATGCTGGGCGCGGGCGTGGCGATGATGCTGCCGGCGGTGGCGAACGCGGCGGCGGTGACCGAGGCCGACGTCACGATTTCAACGCCGGACGGCACGGCGGACGCCTATTTTGTGCATCCGGCGAAAGGGAAGTCTCCCGCGGTGCTGCTGTGGCCGGACATCTTCGGGCTGCGGCCGGCGATGCGGCAGATGGGCAAGCGGCTGGCCGAATCGGGCTACGCGGTGCTGGTGGTGAATCCGTTCTACCGGACGAAGAAGGCGCCGACGGCGGAGAACGGAGCGTCGACGCCGATTCAGCAGGTGATGCCGCTGGCGCAGAGCCTGAATGCGACGACGCACATGACGGACGCGAAGGCGTTCATCGAGTGGCTGGACAAGCAGAAGGCGGTGGCGAAGAACAAGAAGATCGGGACGCAGGGGTACTGCATGGGCGGGCCGATTGCGTTCCGGACGGCGGCGGCGATGCCGGGCCGGGTGGGCGCGGTGGCGTCGTTCCACGGGGGCGGCCTGGTGCGGGACGCGGCCGACAGTCCGCATCTGCAGGCTTCGAAGACGAAGGCGTCGTTCCTGGTGGCGATCGCGGAGAACGACGACAAGCGGGCGCCGGGGGACAAGGACGTGCTGAAGGAGACGTTCGCGAAGGCGGGGCTGAAGGCGGAGATCGAAGTGTACACGGGGTCCGCGCACGGCTGGTGCCCGCCGGATTCGCGGGTTTACAACGAACCGAGCGCGGAGAAGGCGTGGGCGCGGCTGTTGGAGCTGTATGGGAAGGCGCTGGGGTAGAACTGAGTGAATTGTGCGGCCGCGGGGAGACCTACGGCCGCACAAACAGCCACAGGCCGCGGGCGAAGATGCCGGAGCCGAGGATGAGCGCGGCGACGGGCAGGATGGTCTGTTTCGGTGAGGCGAAGACGCGGATGCCCGCGGGGGTGTTCGTTCCCCACCAGCCGAAGGCGATGAGGATGAAGCCGGCGATCATGAACGGTTCGAAGGTCATTGCGGCGCTCCGTTCGAGAAGAGGAACTTGCCGCCGCTCTCTTTGACGAGGCGCAGCTT
>CAYMTH010000950.1:0-1859 GCA_964393235.1 uncultured Solibacteraceae bacterium
GGGCGGGACGGGGTTGGCCGGGGGCTGTACCTTGAGGGCGGAGAGCTGTTTGTGGAGCACGTCGGCGAC
The DNA here is from genome assembly GCA_964393235.1 of uncultured Solibacteraceae bacterium. Taxonomy (GTDB): domain Bacteria; phylum Acidobacteriota; class Terriglobia; order Bryobacterales; family Bryobacteraceae. Next base: position 70 of record CAYMTH010000950.1, read on the forward strand.
GATTTCGGCGTCGCCGGGGTGCATCATGTAGGCGACGATGTTGATGCCGTTGGGCTGGACGGCGCAGGTCATGCGGGGTTCGCCGTTGAGCAGGCGCTGGCCCATTTCGATGCCGGTGACGCCGAGCTTGGCGGCGTCCCAGCGGATCTGGAGGGCGGGGGTGCGGTTGGAGAGCTGATCGAGCGGCTCTTCGATCTTGAGCTGGAGGTGGGAGAGCGGCTTGAGCTTCGTCTGCACGGTGTTGAGCCAGCCGAGCCAGCGCTGCCATTCGGCCTTGTGGTCGCGTTTGGTCCAGGCTTCGACGGCGGCGAGCATGGCCATGGTTTCTTCCTTGCCGATTTTGAGCGAGCGGGCGAAGCCGTGGTGGGGGGCGGAGTGGATCCAGGCGGCCTGGACGAGGCTCTTTTTGCCGAGCAGGAGGCCGGCGGTCTGGGGTCCGCGGATGCACTTGCCGCCGGAGTAGGCGACGAGGGTGGCGCCGCGCTGGAGGTGGACGTTGGGGATGGTGAGGATTTCGGCGGCGGCGTCGACGAAGATCGGCACGTCGTGGGGCTTGGCGATTTTGACGACGTTTTCGAAGGCGAGCGGGCCGCGTTCGGCGGAGGGGCCGGCGAGGATGTAGATCATCGCGGTGCGGGGGCCGATGGCGAGCTGGAGTTCTTCGGCGGTGGAGACCTCGATGACGCGGACGCCGACGGCGCGGACGGCGGCGTCGTAGACGTTGCGGGAGTGGGTCGGGATGATGACCTCGTCTTTGGCGAAGCCGCGGAGGTCGGGGATGCGGACGTGGAGGTCGGGATTGCCGCCGGCGACGCAGGCGGCGGTGGCGTGGGTGATGGCGGCCGAGCAGCCGTTGGAGACGAGGCCCCATTCGGCGCCGGTGAGTTGGGCGAGTTTGGCGCCGGCGGCGTCCATGAGTTCGTCGATGTGGACGTAGCGCTGGGAGGCGGCGGTCATGGCTTCGCGGGCCTCGGGGAGCATGGTGGAGCCGGAGATGATGGTGAAGGTGCCGCGGGCGTTGATGATGGGGCGGACGCCGATGGATTTGTAGACGTCGTCGGGGGTGGGGGCGGCGTTGGCGGCAGGGGCGGCGGCGACGGCGGGGAGGCCGGCGAGGGAGGCGGATTTGAGCAGGTTACGGCGCGAGGGCTTCATGGGGTTAGTATAAGGCCGGGGAAATCCGGGGAGAAGAAGGGGCACGGCGGGACACTTGTTCTGCATGGGCAGAAAGACGAGAGAAACCAGCGCTGGACTGGCCATGCACGTGTGGCAGAGCGGCAACTTTCAGGACACCGTGTTCGCGAGCGATGCCGAGCACCGGCTGTTCCTCCGTATCCTGTTCCCGAACGCGGCGGCGTTCGGAATGAGTGTATTCGGATACTGCCTGCTGACGAATCATTACCATCTGGTGGTGGAAGGACGAAAGGCGGACTCGGTGTCGCGGGCGGTAGGAATCGTAAACCAGCAGTACGCCGTGGCAAAGCATCGGAAGATGAATTCATCGGGGCACCTGTGGCAGGGGCGGTTCGGTTCAAAGGTCCTGGATGCCGCGCACTTCCGGACGGCGCTTTGCTACGTGGAACGGAATCCTGTTGAGGCGGGGCTCGTGGCGCGATGTCAGGACTGGCCGTGGTCGAGTGCCCGGGCCCACTTGGGCCTCGCACACGAACCGTACCTCGATTACACCCGGTGGGCGGCGGAGTACAACGTGACAAGCTGGGCGAGAGCGTTGGAGATCGGCATCCTCGACGAAGCGCAGGAGGACCGCTGCACCATCGGAAAAATCCGTG
>CAYMTH010000950.1:1869-2111 GCA_964393235.1 uncultured Solibacteraceae bacterium
GGGCGGCGGAGTATGACGCGGGAAGAATCCTGGGTGAGAGGCTCCTAGGAATTGGCTGAGAAGTGGAGGGCGCCGTAGGTGACTACGCTTTGCGGGTCGATCTGCCAGTGCTCGTAGTCGAGTAGCGCGCCACGGGCCGACGGGACCGCACGCAGGAACGTATAAAACGGCGCCGAGCCGCACCACTTCAACGGATCGCGGTTCTCCTGCACCTGGCTCCAGAAGGCGTCGACGTCGCCCCC
>CAYMTH010000951.1:0-2108 GCA_964393235.1 uncultured Solibacteraceae bacterium
AGCGGGCGCCGTCGGTGAGGACGACGGAGCGGACGGCGCGGGTGCGGGCGTATTTCAAGACCTGGATGCCGTCGGGCACTTTGAGAACGGCGACCTTGGTGATGTCGGGGCCGACGGAAGTGCCGATGCCGTTGAGGCGGTGGCAGAGGGAGCAGCGGTTCTCGCGGGTGAGGTCGAAGAAGAGTTCGCGGCCGGCGCGGTGTTCGTCGGGGGTGTCGACGGGTTTGTCCGGGGTTACGGCGTCGACGACGGGGCCGGCGGCGACGTCGACGGGGGCGTTGGCTAGGCTTTGGATGTAGTCGGCGAGGTCGGAGATGTCGGCGTCGGTGATGCGGTCGCCCCAGGCGGGCATGGGGGTATTGGGGATGCCGTCGCGGATGACCTTGATGAGGTAGTTGCGGTCGAAGGTGCGGCCGCGGAGGCGCTGGCTGCGAGCGGCGGAACCGCCGGCGCCGTGGCAGTAGCCGACGGCGCAGCCTTGCGCGAAGAGCTTATCGCCGCGGGCAATGGCGGCGGGGGTGCCGAGAGAGCCGGCGGGCTGCGGTTGGGCGAGGGCGGGGAGGATCAGCGCGAGGGCGAGCCAGGGCTTCATCGGGACGCCTCCGGGAGGGCGAAGACGAACATTGTAGAGCCGGTGCGGAAGCGTTCGGCTTCGGGCCAGATCTGCGGGAGCAGGCCGGCGACGGCGGAGCCCCAGCCGGAGGGCGTGGCGACGTACTGGCGGCCGTTGACCGAGTAGGTCACCGAACTGCCGCGGTGGCCGGAGCCGGTCTGGTAGCTCCAGAGTTTTTTGCCGGTGCGGGAATCGAGGGCGAAGAAGAAGCCTTCGGCGTCGCCGGTGAAGACGACGTCGCCGGCGGTGGCGAGGACGGAGGCGAGGAGGGGGTACTTGTATTCGTAGAGCCAGGCGCGCTTGCCGGTAACGGGGTCGTAGGCGCCGAGGTGGCCGCCGGCTTCGCCCTTGAGGGGCTTGCGGGTCAGCTTGAAAGTACCGCCGAAGTAGACCTGGCCTTCCTTGGGCGTTTCGGGAACGGCGACGACATCTTCACACCATTCGATGCCGGTGGTGAAGAAGAGGTTGGCTTTGGGGGACCAGGCGCCCTGGTTCCAACTGCGGCCGCCGCCGATGGAGGGGCAGATGATTTTCGACTTGCCGACGACAGGTTCGTTACGGCCGAGGAGTTCGCCTTTGGGGCCGATGCCGGTGATCCAGTTCAGGTTCTGGACGAGCGGCCAGGCGGCGACGAACTCGCCGGTGGCGCGGTCGAGGACGAAGGTGTAGCCGCCTTTGTTGACGTTGAGCAGGAGCTTGCGCGGGCGGCCGTTGACGGGCAGATCGAAGAGCACGTTTTCGTAGGCGGTGTCCCAGTCCCAGACGTCGTGGGGGATCTGCTGGTAGTGCCATTTGAGTTTGCCGGTGTCGAGGTCGAGAGCGACGACGGAGTCGGTGTAGAGGTTATCGCCTTTGCGGTTGCCGCCCCAGAAGTCGGCGGCGGGGTTGCCGACGGACCAGTAGGTGAGGTTGAGATCGGGGTCGTAGGAGCCGGTCATCCAGGTGGCGCCGCCGCCGTATTTCCAGCTGTCGCCGGTCCAGGTTTCGTGGCCTTTTTCGCCGGGGCCGGGGATGGTCCAGAAGCGCCAGAGGTGGCGGCCGGTGGCGGCGTCGAAGGCGTTGACGTAGCCGCGGTGGGCGGAGTCGCCGCCGGTGACGCCGACGACGACCTTGCCTTTGACGACGAGGGGGGCGGCGGTGATGTTGCAGCCGCACTGGGTGGCGTCCTCGACGTTGACGCGCCAGAGTTCGTGGCCGGATTTGGCGTCGAGGGCGACGAGGTGGTTATCGAGCGTGCCGAAGAAGACACGGCCACCGGCGACGGCGACACCGCGGTTCCAGGGGCCGTAGAAGATGGTGAAGCCCTTGGGGAGTTGGAAGTGGTAGTTCCAGAGTTCGCGGCCGGTGGCGGCGTCGATGGCGAAGATGCGGTTGCGGGAGGTGGACAGGTACATGACGCCGTCGACGACGATGGGCGTGGCCTGGAGGCCGCCCTCGTTATCGCCGGTCTGGAAGGACCAGAGCGGCTTGGGCAGGCGGCGCGGGGGGCTGGCGT
>CAYMTH010000952.1:0-2107 GCA_964393235.1 uncultured Solibacteraceae bacterium
GTACCAGCCCTCGCGCAACTGCCAGACCGGGGTGAGGCGGGTCATCTCGACGTAGGGGGCGTCGCCAAGGGCGGCGGTGCGGCGGAGGGAGTACAACTTCCTGATCGGCCCGTCCCAGCTGAGCATGGCGAGCGTCGCGTCGGGGCGGGGCTGTTTGTGATCGGCGTCCTCGAGATAGATCAGCTCGATGTCCTCGCGGTCGAAGGTGTAGCGGACCGCGCCTTCGATGCCCCAGCGGCGGAGGCCGGCGGGGGCGGAATCGATTAAGAGGGTATCGATGTCCTTGCCGTTTTTGGCGAGGTCGGCGAGGGAGAAGACGTAGGCGGCGGTTTCGTCGGCTTCGGCGAGGGCGGCGCGGCGGAGGTCGCGCATCTGCGCGTAGTTGAAGCCGAGCCAGAGGGCGAGGGGGGCGGCGACCCACTTCCAGCCGTAGCGTTCGGCGATGGCGGCGACGGCGAGGGCGAGGCCGGCGAGGGGGAGATAAAGATAGGCTCCGAAGCGGCGGCCGGGCACCATGAGCATGGGCGCGAGCCAGAGGGCGGCGGCGGTGAGGCCCCACCAGAGGCGGCGGTCGCGGATCCAGGCGGGGAGGAGGAGAAGCCCGAAGCCGGCGTGGCGGACGAGGAGGATCTGGGAGGCGTAGAAGTCGAGGGTCTGCCAGAAGGTCAGGGGCGTGAGGCGGAGGCCGTAGTCGCCGCCGCGGCCGCCCTGGGAGAAGAGCGCCTGGACGGTGAAGATGGCCGCGCCCGCGAGGTGGGCGCCGAGCGCGCGGAGGGAGAAACGGCCGAGCCAGTATTCGTAGGCCGCCAGGATGAGCGGGACGGCGACGGCGAGCTCCTTCGACTTATAGGCGAACCAGAAGGCGAGGAGGCTCAGCCAGCGGCGCTTGTCGATCCAGAGGATGACCGAGGCGAGGGAGAAGAGGGCGCAGAGGACGTCGAAGACGTACATCGGTTTCCAGTAGGCGTCGAAGACGGCCATGTGGAAGGCGAAGAAGAGAACGGCGGCGACGCGGGCGGGCCAGACGAACTGGAGACGTCCCGAGAGGGTCCAAAGGAGACCGATGTTCAGGAGGTGCAGGACGTGGACGACGGCGACGTAGGGCCGGAAGTCGAGACCCGCCAGGTGGCCGAGGGTCCAAAAGTAGAAGTGGCCGACGGGGCGGAAGTTGGTCGTATAGAACTGGGGCGTGAGGAGGCCGGTGAGGAAGCTGGAGAGTTCGGCGTGGCGCGTCCAGGCGAGGTTATCGAGATCGTCGGCGGAGAAGAAGCCTTTGTAGGCTCCTTTGCTCGAGACGTAGAAGAGCCAGGCGATGATGACGAACAGGGCCGGGGTGGCCCAGCGGGGCCTCATTCCTTAGGCTTCTCGGCGTGGAGGAAGTCGAAGTCGCAGCCGAGGTGGGCTTGCGTGACGTGATCGAGGAAGAGCTTGCCGTAGCCGCGGGTGTAGTGGGGCGCGGGGAGAGGCCGGGCGGCGAGTCGGCGCTGGATTTCGGCGTCGTCGACGTGGAGGGTGAGCTGGCGGGCCTCGACGTCGAGGGTGATGAGGTCGCCGGTTTCGACAATGCCGAGGGGGCCGCCGACGGCCGATTCGGGGGAGACGTGGAGGACGACGGTGCCGAAGCTGGTGCCGGACATGCGGGCATCGGAGATGCGGACGCAGTCGGAGAGGCCCTTGGCGAGCAGGACCTTGGGCATGGGGATGTGGCCCCATTCGGGGAAGCCGGGGGCGCCTTTGGGGCCGCCGTTTTTCATGACGAGCACGGTGTTGGCGTCGATGGGGAGGTCCATCGAGTCGATGGTGTCGTGCATCTGCTGGTAGTTTTCGAAGACGTAGGCCGGGCCGGTGTGTTTGCAGAGCTCGGGGGAGGCGGCGGTTTGTTTGAAGACCGCGCCATCGGGGCAGAGGTTGCCGCGGAGGACGACGGTGCCGCCTTCGGGGTGGAGCGGGTCGGCGAGGGGGCGGATGACGTCGGTGTTGTGGTTGGGGGCGTCGGCGACGTTTTCGGCGATGGTGCGGCCGTTGACGGTGAGGGAGTCTCGGTGGAGGAGGGGGAGGAGTTCGCGCAGGACGGCGGGGAGGCCGCCGGCATAGAAGAAGTCCTCCA
>CAYMTH010000953.1:0-2106 GCA_964393235.1 uncultured Solibacteraceae bacterium
CCCATCGGCCAGCGCCATGTCCACGTCCATATGGCTGTCGCGGCACACCATCGCCAGCCGCTCCCCGAGCTTCTCCGGCGGAAAGTTGTTCATGCAGTTTTCGGCGAACACCCCGCGCGGCGCCCACGTCTTCCCCGTCCATTCGAACCGCATCAGCTTGAGCTTTTTCCACACCTCCTCGCGCCCGCGCTTGCCGTAATCCGCGCTCTCGATGTAGGCGCCCAGCGCCGTCAACTTCCCGTCGAGCACGAACACACCCCGCGCGATCCACCGCCCCGGCCCGCCCGGTCCGTCCGGGTCGCCGGCAAGCTCCTGCGCCATGCTCCACCGGTGCCCGTCGCGGCTGGTCGCGTACAAGATGCGCTGGTCCGGGTCCTCCTCGCCGACCCGGCTCGACGACCAGATCGCCCAGAACCGCCCGCCGTGCCGCGCGATATACGAGTGCAGGTTGAACTGCGAGACCCCCTCGACGCCACGAAAAACAACGCTGTTCCGCACCGGCGCCACGGGCAGCCGGTCCAGCGCCGCCAGCGCCGCCGGATCGGCCGCGAGCTTCTCCGGCGCGCGGCCCTGCGCCAACAGGGCCGCCGCGCTCAACACAGCCAGAAAGAACTTCATACCTACAGCGTATTCGCCAGCACGCCGCCGTCGATCAGAATCGTGGCGCCCGTGATGTAGCTGCCCGCGTCCGTGCCCAGCAGCAGCGCCACGCCCGCGATCTCCTCCGGCCGGCCCCGGTTCGTGAACTCCTGCTTCTGCTCGTCGTTCAACAACCCCAGCGGCAGCTCCGTCAAAAACGGCCCCGGCGCGATGCAGTTCACCGTCACGCCGTACGGCCCCAGGTCCAGCGCCGACGACCGCGCCATCCCCACCAGCGCCGCCTTCGTCGCCGAGTACACGTTCCGCCCCAACTTCCCGCCCAGCCCCAGCACCGACGAAATGTGAATCACCCGCCCCCACTTCCGCTCCATCATCTGCGGCAGCACCGCGCGCGTCAGCCGCATGATGCCCGACAGGTTCAGTTCAATGATGTTGTCCCACGCCTCGTCGGTGATCTGATCGGCCCGCTGCGGAATGTTGCCGCCGGCGTTGTTCACCAGCACGTCCACCCGCCCCAGCCGCGCCAGCGTCTCATCGGCCACGCGCTGCGCCTCTTCCTTCTTCGCCAGGTCGGCCGTCATCCATTCCACGCGGACGCTCAGCCCCTCGCCGATCTCCTTCGCCGCCGCCTCAAGCTCGGCGGCATTCCGGCTGCAAATCATAATCGAGGCGCCATGTTCGGCATACGCGCGGGCCATCGCCTTGCCCAGTCCGCGGCTGCCGCCGGTGACGAGCGCGACGCGCCCGCTCAGGTCATGAAGTTTTTCGTACATAGAGACCCAATATATACGCGCCGGCCGCCCGCCCGAACATGCCCATAATGTCCTCGTGCTCTGCCGCCGCCAATTCCTCGCGTCAATCGCCGCCGCCCCCGCCGCCCAACGCCCCAATATCGTCCTCATCCTCGCCGACGACCTCGGCTTCGGCGACCTCTCCTGCTACGGCGGCGACATCCCCACGCCCCACCTCGACGCGCTCGCCGCCGCCGGCATCCGTTTCACCCAGGCCTACACCGCCGCCCCCATCTGCTCCCCGTCCCGCGTCGGCATCACGACCGGCCAGTGCCCCGCCCGCCACGGCATCTTTTCCTACCTCAACAACCGCGCCGCCCACCGCGCCCTCGGCATGCGCGACTTCCTCGACCCCGCCGCCCCCTCCCTCGCCCGCGCCCTCCGCGCCGCCGGCTACGCCACCGCCCACTTCGGCAAATGGCACATGGGCGGCGGCCGCGACATCGGCGACGCCCCCCTCCCCCAAGCCTACGGCTTCGACGAATCCTATACCTCATTCGAAGGCCTCGGCGACCGCGTCCTCCCGCCCGGCACCCTCTCCGACCAAAGCGAAAAGCTCGGCCGCGGCCGCATCACCCGCGCCCCCAAAAACGAGCTCACAAGAATCTTCGTCGACCGCGCCATCGACTTCGCCTCCCCCCACCCCCACACCCCCCCCCACCCCCCCCCCCCCCCCCACCCCCTCCCCCCCCCCCCCCCCCCCCCCCCCCCCCCC
>CAYMTH010000954.1:0-2104 GCA_964393235.1 uncultured Solibacteraceae bacterium
TGGCGGGCGAGGCGGACCTCGGCGCGGCGCTCGAAGGCTTTGTCGGGGTCTTCGTCGGGGATCAGGCCGGCCTGTTCGAGGCTGGCGGCGAGAGTGAGGTTGTCGTCGAAGGCGATCCGGCCCATTTCGCGCTGGAGGAGGATTCTGGCGCGGTCGGCGGCGAGGGCGGCGTCGGCGGCGGCGAGCTTGAGGCGTTCCATTTCCAGGCGGATACGGATGAGGTCGGCTTCGGCCATGTTGCCTTCGCGGACGCGGATCTCGTGATAGGTCACGGTCTGGGTGAAGTTCTTCACCGTCTCGGCGTAGATTGCGGCCGCGCGGAGGGCGCCGGCCGCGCTCCAGTAGGCGTCGCGGACCTGGGCGGCGATCTGCTGGGCGAGGAGGTCGCGGGCGGCGGCGGCGATGGTTTTGTTGGCGGCGGCGAGTTCGGTGCGGCGCTCGCGTTTGCGGGCGGTTTCGAGGGTCTGGGAGAGGTAGATGAAGTGGTCGTTTTCGACGAAGGGGCGATAGGGGCGCTGCCAGCCGCCGCGGAGGTTCTCCATCTGGAGGCTGAGGCGGGGATTCGGTTTGAGAGACGCCTGTTCGAGGAGGCCCTGGGCGGTGGAGACGCGGCCGTCGGCGGCGGCGAGGAGGGGGTGCTTTTCGAGTGCCTCGGCGATGGCGGCGGCTAGGGAGAGGGGTTGCTGGCCCGGCAGCGAAAGCGAGCCGGCCAGGGTGGTCCACAAGAGCCAGCGCCAAGTCCGCACGGGATTAGTTTATCAGAAAATTAGTTCCTTGTTTTCAATGATTTAGAGAAGCAAGAGAGTTGCAGGTAGTAAGGGTTTCCCGGAGTTGCAAAAGATTCTTTACCTAGAACCGCGACACTGGCCGGAAAGGCGGGTTCGAACTCGTAGAATCAAGCGGATGGCAGTTTAGACTAGAAAGCAGACCACCGCACCGGTATGTAAGGGGACCACAGGAAGATGAAACGGAGTGTATCTCTAGCTATTTTCGTCGCGCTCGGCCTGGCCGGCGCGGAGCCGGGGAATCTGATCGACCGGCACATCTTTGGCGTGTTGCAGGAGAAGGGGATTCAGCCGGCGGCGCGGACGAACGACTACGAGTTCATCCGGCGGGTGACGCTGGACCTGACCGGGCGGGTGCCGAAGCCGGAGCGGGTGACGGCTTTCGTTTCCGACTCCGATCCGGAGAAGCGGGCGAAGTATGTGGACGAGCTGCTGGCCTCAAGCGAGTGGGTGGACAAGTGGACGATGTACTTCGGCGACCTGTACCGGAACACGGACCAGGTGCGGGCGACGAACACGCTGCGGCGGGCCGAGGGGCGGGAGGCGTTCTACCGCTGGATTTACGATTCGCTGAAGGAAGGCAAGCCGTACAACCGGATGGCGTACGAGCTGATCGCGGCCGATGGCGAGAACTCGTGGGTGAAGGGGGAGTTGAACTGGCAGATCGGGAACCGGACGACGGGCGGGCCGAACCAGGATCATTTCGACCAGATGGCGGCGGCGACGATGGAGACGTTCCTCGGCAACAGCCACTTCAACTGCATCATGTGCCACAACGGGCGCGGGCACGTGGACGATTTGAGCCTGTGGGGGAAGCAGTCGAGCCGGATGCAGGCCTACGGCTTCGCGGCGTTTTTCGCGCAGACCACGTTTGTGCAGCAGGCGCGCGGGGAGCGGCCGGACCCGAACATCTACTACTGGTCGCTGGGGACGAACCGGCTGAGCACCTATGCGCTGAACACGACGACGGGGAACCGGCCGCCGCGGACGGCGATCGGGAACACGCGGGTGGTTGCGCCGGTGTATCCGTTCGGCGACGGGCTGACGGCGGCGCCGGGGGAACCGCTGCGGGCGGCGGCGGCGCGGCTGGTGACCACCGACTTCAATTTCGCGCGGGCGACGGTGAACTACATTTGGAAAGAGCTGATGGTGCGGGGGCTGGTGGAGCCGGTGAACCAGATGGACCCGGCGCGGCTGGATCCGGACAATCCGCCTCCGGCGCCGTGGACGCTGCAGCCGTCGAACGCGGCGCTGCTGCGGGACCTGGCGCAGGACTTCATCGACTCGGGCTACAGTTTGCGGGCGCTGATGAAGCGGAT
>CAYMTH010000955.1:0-2104 GCA_964393235.1 uncultured Solibacteraceae bacterium
GTCACCGGCTCCGACGCGCCCGGTTTCGGCAACGTCGACGGCGACCAGGGCGACCGCCCCAATATTCTCGATCCGTCGATCCTTGGCCGCACCGTCGGCCACCCCGACACCGCGCCTTCCCTGCTGCCCCGCTCCGCCTTCGGCTATATCCGCCCCACCGACCCGCGCGGCAACATCGGCAACAACACCTTCCGCAAGGCCGGCATCGCCAACGTCAACGCCAGCCTCGCGCGCACCTGGACCATGCGCGGCGACAAGCGCCTGCAGTTCCGCGCCGAAGCCGTCAATCTCGCCAACACCCCGCAGTTCGCCGAACCGTGGCGAGAACTCTCCTCACCCAACTTCGGCTACATCACCAACACGCTCAACGACGGCCGCGCGCTGCGCTTCCACGTGCGCTTCCAGTACTAGCGCCCTCGATCTCGGCCAGCCGCACCTTCAGGATCTTCTTGATCAGCGCCGCCGGCAGCGGCTTGTCCGCCGCGAACTGCAGCGTTCCCTTCGACGTCCGGTACTTCGCCACCTCCTCATTCAACTGCTCGAGCACCCGCCCGCTCATCGGAAACAGGCTGCAGTGCTCCTTGAACGCGGCGTAGCAAACAAGTCCCTTTTTGTAATGGAACGAAGGCATGCCGTACGACAGCCGCTCCGTCGTGCCCTCCGGCACGGCGGCCCGGATTCGCTCCCGTACCTTCGCGAGCGTAGTCCGGTGCGGCTCCGGCACCCCGGCGAAATATTCGTCCACAGTCGTCGGTTTCATCCCCGCAGCCTCCCTCGAAAAATATATACTAGCCACCACTCACTCGAAGGAGTCCGCATGTTCTGGCTTGCCCCGTTCCTGCTCTTCCAGCTCCAGCCAACCCTCGATATTCCGGCCGCGAACCCGTACACTTCCCCCGCGGACGTCGAGCATGGCAAGCGCCTCTACATGGGCCGCTGCGCCGGCTGCCACGGGCCCTCCGGCGATGGCGGCAAGGGTGCCAATCTCGCCGTGCCGCAACTCACCCGCGCCGCAGAGGACCGCGCCCTCTACCGCATCATCCGCTACGGCATCCCCGATACCGAGATGCCCGGCTCGCTGATGGACTCCCGCGAACTCTGGCAGACCGCCGCCTTCGTGCGCACGCTCGGCAAAGTGCAGTCCACGGCGCCCGCGGGCAACCCCGCGGCCGGCGAAAAGATCTTCCTCACCAAGGGCGGCTGCCTCGCCTGCCACGCCCTCGGCGCCCGGGGCGGCCACGCCGGCCCCTCGCTCACCGGCATCGGCGCGCGCCGCTCCCCCACCCATCTCAAGGCGAAGATAGAAGACCCCGCCGCCGACGTCCCGCCGGCCTTCCGTCTCGTCGAGGTCACCACGAAATCCGGCCGCGCCTACAAAGGCGTCCGCCTCAACGAGGACACGTTCTCCATCCAACTTCGCGACGCCGCCGGCAACCCGCAGTCGATCTGGAAAGACCAGATCGCGCGCATAACCAGCGAACGCAAAACCAGCATGCCGGCCTACAAGGGGCGGCTCTCCGAATCCGAGTTGAACGACCTCGTCGCCTATCTCGCCAATGAAAAGGGGGCGCAATGAAACTCCTCGTCCTGCTCACCGCGCTGCCGCTGCTCGCCCAGGTCACGCACCAGCGGTTGCTGAACGCCGACAAAGAACCGCACAACTGGCTTACCTACTCCGGAAACCTCGCCGGCCACCGCTATTCTCCGCTCGCGCAGATCAACGACACCAACGTCGCGAAACTCACCCCCGCCTGGGTCTATCAGTCGAATTCGCTGCAGAAGTTCGAGACCACGCCGCTCGTCGCCGACGGCGTCATGTACATCTCTGAGGCCCCCTCCCACGTCACCGCCCTCGACACCCGCACTGGCCGCACGCTCTGGCGCTACCGCCGCACGATGCCCGACGACGTCCGCGTCTGCTGCGGCCAGGTCAATCGCGGCGTCGCGCTCCTCGGCGACATGGTCTACGTCGGCACCGTCGACGCCCACCTCGTCGCGCTCGACGCCAAAACCGGCGCCGTCCGCTGGGACGTCACCGTAGCCGACAACAAAACCGGTCACTCCATCACCGTCTCCCCGCTCGCCGTCAAGGACAAGGTCATCA
>CAYMTH010000956.1:0-1182 GCA_964393235.1 uncultured Solibacteraceae bacterium
GCACCGGCACGAGTACTCGCTCGACGGGAAGCGGGTGGCGTTTACTTACGACGACCACTTACTGCCGGCGTACGGGCGGACCATCGGGATGTTAGTGCCGCGGCCGGGCAAGTGGTTCTTTGTGAATCTGGTGCCGGTGGTGCCGGAGGCGGAGGCGAAGGCGGGGGATATCGTGATGGCGGCGGGGGACTCGTGGGTGGGTTCGAAGGGGACGATGCGGGCGTTTATCGGAAAGGTGAAAGAGGCCGACGGGACTTTTCGGAATTCGTTGTTTGCGATCGATATTCCGAAGGGTGTGGACGTGACGACGGCGTATGCGGGGGACCGCAAGACGTATCCGAAGCCGCCCCGGGGCGTGAAGATCCGGCGGTTGACGACGGGGGCGGCGTACGGGATTGCGCGGGGATCGCGGGACGGGAAGTGGATCGCGTACCTGGCGGACGCGGCGGACGGGACGCGGCAGGTGTTCGTTGTGCCGTCGACGGGCGGGGCGGCGAAGCAGATGACGGCGGTGGAGGGGGGCGTGGCGGGCGCGGTGCGGTGGCATCCGTCGGGGCGGTACGTGGCGGCGGCGACGCGGAGGGGAATCGTGGCGGCGGAAGTGGCGACGGGGAAGACGCGGTTTCTGACGGAGAAGGCCGGGGACGCGCTGGTGTGGTCGAACAACGGGAAACTGCTGGCGTTCAACCGGAAGGTGGGGGAGCACTTACAGGTGTTTCTGGTGGATTTTGACGTGGCGGGGAGTGGCTTCTGAGGGTTTGAGAATGCCGCACATGACCATGTCGCGGGCTAACTCGGTTTGTAACTGTTCGAGGACTTGCTGAACACCGCGGGCGCCGTAGGCGGCGAGGCCCCAGAGGACGGGGCGGCCGATGAGGACGGCGCGGGCGCCGAGGGCGAGGGCCTTGAGGATGTCCGAGCCGCGGCGGAAGCCGCCGTCGATGAGGATGGGCACCTTGTTGTCGACGGCTTCGGCGATGGCGGGGAGGACGTCGAGCGGGGCGGCGAGGCCGGAGGTGGACTGGGGGCGCCAGGAGGAGACGACGATGCCGGCGGCGCCGGAGGAGAGGGCGGCGCGGGCGTCGGCGGGGGAGAGGACGCCTTTGGCGAGGACGGGGGATTTTGTCGATTTTGCGGCGGATTCGAGGGATTTCCAGTTGAGGGGGGCGGTGAGGATGTACG
>CAYMTH010000956.1:1192-2095 GCA_964393235.1 uncultured Solibacteraceae bacterium
GGGGGGGGGGGGGAGGGGCGGGGGGGGGCGGGGGGGCGGGGGCTTTCCCGGGTCGGCCGGGCGCCAGTAGTGGGGGGCGGCGGGGAGTTGGGGCAGGGAAGTGTCGGCGGCGAAGGCGACGACGGTTTTGGCGGCGGCGGCTCCGGTGGCGGTGGCGCGTTCGGCGTCAGGGTGGAAGCGGGCGTGGCGGGCGGAGGGGCCGACGAGGATGGGGGCGAAGTGGGCGTGGCCGAAGAGGTTGGTGGTGAGGTCGATGCCGAGGCCGTTGACCATGAGGCGGGGACGGAAGGTGATGCGGTCGAAGGCGGCGCGGTCCGAACCTTGTATCTCGCGGAATAAGTTCGGGGGTAAGTTGGCCTGGGCGGCGGCCTCCATTTCGAAGGCGTTGGCGAGATCTTCGACGGGGGCTTGGGCGGCGAGGGTGGCGGAGGTGAGGAGGAGGGCGTCGCGGCGGGTCATTGGAAGTTGGTGCGGACGAGGGTGGGGCGGATGGCGGCGAGGTTGGGCGTGCCGGTGGCGGCCATGGCCTGGACGAGTTCGGCCTGCATGATTTCGAGGATGCGGGTGACGCCGGGGGCGCCGTACGCGCCGAGGCCCCAGCGGGGGATGCGGCCGAGGCAGACGGCGGAGGCGCCGAGGGCGAGGGCTTTTAGGATGTCCGTGCCGCGGCGGACGCCGCTATCGAAGAGCACGGGGCAGCGGCCGTTGACGGCGGCGGCGATTTCGGGGAGGACCTCGAGGGTGGAAGGGGTGTAGTCGAGAGATCGGCCGCCGTGGTTGGAGACGTAGACGCCGTCGAGGCCGATGTCGAGGCAGATCTTTGTATCCTCGGCGGTGAGGACGCCTTTGGCGACGATGGGAAGTTTTGTTAGTTTGCGAACCTCGTCGAATAACTTCCAGTCG
>CAYMTH010000957.1:0-2093 GCA_964393235.1 uncultured Solibacteraceae bacterium
CATCGCAAACTATGGCTTGCCATTGCAAACTATGGCTAGCCATTGCTTACCTCCTGCGCGGCCGGTGCTGCCGCCGGACGTGGAACAGCACTTCCTGCCGGTGCGGGCGATGGGTGGGGTGACCTACGAGCCCGTGCTGCTGGGTGTGGCGCAGGTGCGGTTCACCGACACGAAGACGAAGATCGACGTGACGCGGGACGTGAAGTTCTGCACGCTGGTGGAGAACGGGCCGGTGACGGTGAACTGGGAGCAGGCGTCGGAGATGGACCTCGAGCTGGCGGAGCTGGAGAACGCGCCGGTGGACGGGGCGTCGTTCGGCGAGTTGCCGGCGGCGGCGGGGAAGGCGAAGTCGTACGCGACGTGGAACAAGGAGTTCGCCAACTGGCTGTTCGCGACGCAGAAGCTGGAGCTGATGCAGAGCGTGAATCTGAAGGCCGTGTCGAACCCGGGCGAGAGCGAGCGGGACTTCCGCGTGCGGCTGACGACGGCGGCGCACGAGGCGCGGGATCAGGCGGTGGCGGCGCTGCGGCAGAAGTACGGGCCGAAGCTGGCGGTGGTGGAAGAGCGCGTGCGGAAGGCGCAGCAGATGGTGGAGAAGCAGCAGCAGGAGGCGTCGCAGGCGAAGATGCAGACGGGGCTTTCGATCGCGACGTCGGTGCTGGGCGCCATTATGGGCAAGGGGTTCATGACGAAGACGGCGATGTCGAGCATGGGCACGGCGGCGAGGACGATCGGCAAGACGGCGCGGGAAGGCCAGGACGTGGCGCGGGCGGAGGAGAATCTGCAGGCGGCGCTGCAGCAGAAGGCGGACCTGGAGCAGCAGCTGCAGGAGGAGATCGTCGGGATCGCGGCGCAGTTCGACACGCTGAACGAGCGGTTCGAGACGATCACGATCGTCCCGAAAAAGACTAACATTCAGGTGAAGTTCTTCTCGCTGTGCTGGAGAGGGTAGCTACTCTTTCCAGTCGGCGGTGAAGATGTTGAACTCGTAGCGGCTTTTGGCGTTGAGGGAGCTGGAGAAGACCAGCTTCTTCCCGTCGGGGGAGAATTCGGGGAACGACGTGAAGCCGCCGAAGTTGGTGATCTGGCGGAGGCCGGAGCCGTCGGCGTTGACGATATAGAGTTCGAAATCGCGGCCGTCGCACTTGTGCATGTTGGACGAGAAGACGATGCGCTTGCCTTCGGGGGTGAAGGTGGGGGCGAAGTTGGCGCAGTTATTGCTGGTGATCTGCTTGCGGTTCTTGCCGTCGGGGCCGGAGACGAAGAGCTCCATCTTCATGGGCGCGGTGAGGTTTTCCTTGAGAAGCTCGTTGTAGCGGGCCATGGTTTCGGGGGTCTGCGGGTGGTTGGCGCGCCAGACGATCTGCTTGCCGTCGCGAGAGAAGACGGCGCCGCCGTCGTAGCCGCGGGAGTCGGTCAACTGCTTCTTGCCGGAGCCATCGGGGTTCATGGACCAGAGGTCGAGGTCGCCGGATTCGAGGGAGGTGTAGATGATTTTGCCGGTCTTGAAGTTCACGGTCGCCTCGGCGTCGTAGCCGGGCATTTTGGTGAGCTTCTTTACGATCTTGCCTTCGTCGGTGGCGAGGTAGATGTCGTAACCGGAGAAGACGCCCCAGAGGTAGCCTTTGCTGCGGTCGGGCGGGGGCGGGCAGGCGTCGCCGGCTTCGTGGGTGGAGCCGTAGACGATGTGCTTGTTGTCCTTGAGGAAGTAGGCGCAGGTGGTGCGGCCCTTGCCGGTGGAGACGAGTTTCTGGCCCGAGCCGTCGGCGTTCATGACGAAAATCTGATCGCAGGGGTAGGGGTCGCGGGTGGTCTGGAAGACGAGGCGCTTGCCGTCGGGGGACCAGTAGGCCTCCGCGTTCTGCCCACCGTGGGTGAGCTGCTGAATATTCTTCAGATTGGCGCTGTCCTGGGCGGCGAGAGCGACAGCGGCGGCGAGGAGAAGGCGGAGGCGCATGGGTTATTTTCCTTCGAAGAGATTGCGGCCCTGGACGAGGGCGCGCATTTTGCCATCGGCGACGGAACGCTGGAGCATCCAGAAGCCGCAGTCGGGGTGGACGAAGGGGATGCGGCCCGGGCCGAGGATTTTCTGG
>CAYMTH010000958.1:0-2093 GCA_964393235.1 uncultured Solibacteraceae bacterium
TTCACCTGCCCGGGCAACCAGGGCAACGGCCTGGCGGCGATGCTGGTGGGCTGGGTGACCGGCAGCGAGTACCACATCGAACCGAAGGCGTTTTCGCGGTCGGCGTACTGGGGCTTCTACTTCCAGGACGACTGGAAGGTGACCAGCAAGCTGACGGTGAACCTGGGCCTACGCTACGACTTCGACGTGCCGCGCTGGGAACAGTTGGACCGCTACAGCTACTGGGATCTGGACCAGCAGTCGTCGATCAAGGCGACGGGCTACGACACGCGCGGCGTTATCAAGTTTGTGGACAGCAACCGGCGCTCGCCGTTTGACGCGGACATGAACAACTGGCAGCCGCGCATCGGTTTCGCGTATGCCGCGAACTCGAAGACCTCGATTCGCGCGGGCTACGGGCTGTTCTACACGTTGTCGCGCGCGACGGTGTTCGGGCGTCCGGGCACGGGTTTCACGATCAACTCGCCGGCGATCTGGACGGTGGACTCGAACGCGACGTTGATTGCGCGGTTGAACAATCCGTTCCCGAACGGCATTCTGCAGCCGCCGGGCCGCAGCCAGGGGGACAACACCCTGCTGGGCTTCAACGCGAGCACGATTCTGCCGTCGAACAACCGGAATCCGGAGTATCACTCCTGGAACCTGTCGATCCAGCGGGAACTGCCGCTGCAGTCTGTTCTGGAGTTGAACTACACGGGCAGCCGCGGTGTGCATCTGTTCATGCCGATCACGACGCTTTCGCCGCTGCCGCAGTCGGCCTGGGGCCTGGGCCGGACGGCGCTGGCGGCGCTGGTGCCGAATCCGTTCTTCGGGCAGATCACGGACTCCCGTTCGCCGATCAGCCTGCCGACGGTGGCGGCGAGCCGTTTGCTGCGTCCGATGCCGCACTTTGACGGCACGGGCGTAGGCACGGCCGAACCGGCGCGGGGCGACTCGAACTATCACGCGATGCAGTTGAAGTGGGAGAAGCGGTTCAGCCGCGGTCTCACGATGCTGACGCATTACACGTGGTCGAAGATGATCGACAACGTGTCGCACAGCTCGGGCAACGTTTCGTGGCTGGGCGGTTCGACGTCGCTGCAGAACATCTGGGACCTGCGCGGGGAGCGTTCGCTGTCGTCGCACGACGTGGCGCACCGCGTGGTTTTGACGGGCGCCTACGAACTGCCGTTCGGCAAGGGCAAGAAGTGGGGCTCGAGCTGGAACCGCGTGATGGACTGGGTGGCCGGCGGCTGGAACCTCAGCGGCATGGCGACGATGCAGAGCGGCATGCCGTTGCAGGTTACGCAGGCCGGCGGCGCGATCTGGGACGGCACGCAGCGTCCGAACCTGATCGGCGATCCGTCGACGACGGGCCGTGTGCAGGACCGGATCAACAACTACTTCAACCGTGCGGCGTTTTCGCAGCCGGCATCTGACGTTCCGGGGTCCGCGCCGCGGAACCTGAACTATCGGGCGCCGGGGATCAAGACGCTGGACGCGGCGTTGTTGAAGAACTTCGCGACGTTTGAAGGCCACCGCTTCGAGTTCCGGCTGGAAGCGACGAACTTCACCAACACGCCGATGTTCGGCGATCCGGCGACCTCGTTCGGAGCGGTGAACTTCGGGCAGATCACGGGTCTGCGCAGCGGCGTCGGCGCGCGGAACATGCAGATCGGTTTGAAGTACTACTTCTAAGCCGGGCTGCGGTGAAACGGCGAACGGGGGACGGTGCGAGCCGTCCCCCGTTCGCTTTTTACGAAAGAGCCGCGCCGGTTTGCGATGTGTCGTAGCCGGCGACGAGTTCGAGGCGGCGGCGCAGAGAGGCGCGCTGCAGGAAGTCGAGAAAGACCTGCGCGGCGGCGGAGGCGGCGGTGGCGCGGTGGAGGACGAGGTCGTAGCGCTCGGACTGCAGCGGGATGAAATCTAGCTGGAAGAACGCGGCGGCGGAGCGGGTGGCGATACAGGCGTCCACTTCGCCGGTCGACACGAGCCACGCGGCGGAGAGGTGGCCGGAAGCGATGCGGTCGTAGCCGTCGACCTTCGTGCTGGGGATGCCGTCGTCGGCGAGCAGGCGGTCGAGCAGGGCGCGGGCGCCGGAGCCGGGCTCGCGG
>CAYMTH010000959.1:0-2091 GCA_964393235.1 uncultured Solibacteraceae bacterium
AGAAAGGCGACGTAGGTGCCGGCGGCCTCGGTGGCGGCGCGGTGGCGGGAGGCGGCGAGGCCGGGGTTTGGCTGGGGGAGATAGCGGATACGGGGGTCGCGCCAGGCGGCGACGACGTCGGCAGTGTTATCGGTCGAGCCGTCATCGACGAGGACGAGTTCCCAAGGCGGGCCGGACTGATCACAGACACTTTGCACCGCGTCGGCCAGCATTCCGGCGCGGTTGTAGGTTGTCATGACAACGCTGACGAGTGGCGGTGCCGGCATGGCCGCGGATCCCTTCGGGTGGAGGCGACCTCAGAGTAGCACCGGCCGGGGCGCGGGGGAATGGGGAAAGGCGGGTGGCATCCCGCCCCTTCTAGAAGCCGAGGCGGAGGCCGAGTTGGATCTGGCGGGAGGTGCCGGCGCCGATGGTGCGGCCGAAGGTGTTGAAGATGCGGCCGAAGTTCGGGGTGCCGGCGACGGTGTTCGGGGCGGCGAAGTTGGGGTGGTTGGGCAGATTGAAGAACTCACCGCGCAACTGGGCGGAGAGGCGCTCGGTGAGGAGGATCTGCTTGTGCACGGCGAGGTCAATCTGCGCGAAGCCGGGGCCGGAGAGAGGGTTGCGGCCGGAGGTTCCGAAACGGCCTCTAGGTGCCGGGACGAAGGCCGCGGGATTGAGCCAGAGGTCGGGGGTCGGGCGGGCCGGGAAGACCGGTACGCCAAGCACGCGATCCGGCCGCTGATTGGCCAGGTTGTCGCTCCCGACGGTGTTGAGAGCCTGCGTCACGTTGAGCGGCAGGCCGGAACGAATCAGCCCGATCGCCGAGAAGCCCCAGCCGCCGAGCAGGCGCGAGTTTCGCTTCCACGACGGGGTCCAGACGGCGGAGAAACTGGCGTTGTGGCGCACGTCGGTGGAGCCGAGACCGCGCTCGCAGGACAGGCAGCGGAAATCCTGCGGTTCGGCGGCGCCGACGGTGGCGTCCTGCACGTTGTCGATGGCTTTGGCATAGGCGTAACTGAACGTCATGGTGAGCTGGGAGCCGAGGCGGCGGCGAGCCGCCAGTTGCAGGCCGTGATAAACGGACTGGCCGTTGCCGTACTCGACGGTGACACGGGAGAACTGGGGCAGGGGGCGGCGGCCGAGGGCGGGGTCGATCCAGTTGGTGTTGTAGGAACGGCGGATGTTGATGCCGCGATTGCCGGTGTAGGCGGCCTCCAGGCCGAAGCCGCCGGGGAGTTCGCGGAGGAGGGTGAAGTTCCACTGCTGGGCGTAGAGGTCCGGCTTGTCGAAGTTGAAGCCGTTGGCGACGGGGAGTACGGCGGCGGCGTTGGCGACGAAGCGATCGAGGGGCCAGGAGAGATCCGGGATCTGCTGGCGGACGAGCTGGGAGTTGCCGGAGAGGGTGTTCTGGGCGAGGTTATTGCCGGCGCCGCCGGGGTACTGCTGGAAGAAGATGCCATAGCCGGCGCGGAGGGCGGTGCGGGAATCGAGCTGCCAGGCGAGGGCGGCGCGGGGGGCGAAGTTATCGCGATCGGCGGCGTACCAGGGGGCGCCGGGCGCGCCGAGGGCGCCGGAGCGGATATCGAAGGCGCGGAGGCGGTCGCCGACGCTGGTGTTGGGGGCCGAGAAGTCATAGCGGAGACCGAGGTCGAGTGTAAGGCCGGGACGCAGCTGCCAGGTGTCCTGGAGGTAGAGGCCAAGGTGGGACTGGCGGACGCCGTTGCCGAAGGTGCCGGCGGTGAGGGTGGCCTGCTGGAGGCGGTTATTGATGAAGTCCTGGGGCGTGAGGTAGAGGAGGGAGACGACGGAGGTGGTCCAGCTGTTGACGTGGGTGCGCCAGAAGGTGAGGCCGGCTTTCCAGGCGTGGGCGCCGCGGACATGGGAGAGGGAGCCGCCGTATTGAAAGACGGTGGCATTGGACAGGTTGAGGCGGCGGGAGCCGGGGACGACGGTGAAGCCGGTGATGGTGACCTGGGGGTAAGGGGTTTCCGAGGAGCCTTCGGTCATGGTGCGCTGGAGGCCGGCGGTGAGTTCGAGCAGGGTGCGGGGGGAGACGGTGCGCTGATAGTTGATGACGGCGTTGCGGCTTTTGGAGGGGACGAACTGAAA